>DIXX01000038.1:6422-6944 GCA_002428805.1 Cetobacterium sp. UBA6069 | reverse complement strand
TTATATTCTATTTAATTAGACAATTAAGATTAATTAGTAAACCTAAAATTGGTAAGAGATTTGGAGATGCTGCAAAACAAATGTTATTACAAGAGGAATTAGAAGCTCCATTTAAAACTTTACTTGGAGATAAAATTTTAGACTACAAGTTAGAAATTGATTTCTCTAAATTAAATAAACAAAATAAATTAGATGTTGCTTTCTCAGTTAAAGAAGCTAAGAAAATGAAAACAGTTGCTATTACAGCTAAAATGTATTAGTATACACCCTCCTCTTTTTTTAGGGGAGGGAATATTTTTTTATAAGTGAGGAATGTATAATGAGTAATAGCAATTATAGAGGTACTACAATAACTGGTGCTGATATGAAAATTTACTTTGGATTCAGAGAAATATTCCTTAATAATAATGGAACTGGTTCAAAGAAAGAAAGAGCTAATAGATTCGTTTGGATTGATGTTGGTACAGCTATACAAATTAGATACGCAATGCAAAGAATGGGTTCACAACAATATAGTATGGA
>DIXX01000038.1:3600-6197 GCA_002428805.1 Cetobacterium sp. UBA6069 | reverse complement strand
GAAAAAATTAAAGAAAATTTAGTTGATAGATTAAATATAGCTACTCCTGTTTCTGAAGAAAAAGAAGGATATGCAAATATTTACGAAGGTAAAAAAACTGATGAAGTTTTATCAGAAAATGATATAACTGGTTTTTGGTCTAGTGAAATAAATCATTGGGATCAAGTTCCTTTATTTGATATAATGATAATTTCTAAATCTGAAGAATTTGATTCTTCTAATAGACTTTCTTATACTAAATTAAAAGATGTAAAAGTTACAGATATTGGTTCAGCAGAGTCTATTGATTCAACAGAAATTAACGATATAGTTAAATTTATATGCGTTGGTGGAATTGAATCTTGGAAAGAAACTGTTCCTGGATTATAAGGAGTGAACAATGGCTAATAGAAGAGATTATATTGGTAATGTTATATCTGTAGGTAATGGTATTAAAGTTTTTATGTTAATTAAAGGACAATACTTAAATACAGATGATGTTCAACTAAAAACAACAGGGGTTGCTATTGAACTTGGGATAGTTAATGATATTTCCATGAATACAAATAGAGATATAGCTCCTAATTATTTACCTGGTAATAGAAATCCTTTATCTTTTGGTGCTGGAAAAAGATTAACTTCTGGAAGAATTTCTTTATCTGTAATAGGTAGAGACTTTATAGATTTCTTTGTTAATGAATTAGTAGAAGATCCTATTTTACAAGGTAAACTTAAAAAAGGAAAACTATTTGATTTAGACACTAATAAATTTGGTGTTTTAACAGAAGCTGTTGAAGAAGATGATTTAGCTCCTGTGCAATTTAAAGATAAAAAAGTAAAGTATTTAGATCAATTACCACCTGTAGATTTAATATTTATAGGTAGAGGAGATAATCTTGATACAATGTCTTTAGAAGAAGATTCTGAAGAAAAAATATTTCAAGTTACAGAAGATTTTATTTTAAATGCTTATTATAAAATGACTCTTAGAGAAGTTAAGTTTTTAAATGATAACTTCGGTTTCTCTGCTGGAGCTCCTGTACAAGATCAAGTATTAGATTTTATAGTTACTGGTGGAAAACATAACTGGCAACTTATCCCTCAAAAATAAGGAAGTGTAAATGAATGAGTACAAAAACATTTAATTTTGATACATTTTCTGGAACAGAAATGAAAAGTTTCTTAAATATAAAATTACTAAAAGGTGATTCAGCTAGTTTCGATTTTACAGATTCAGAAACAGAATTGGTTACATTTGAAATGGGAACAGTATCTGCTATGGCTGTATCTGTAACTACTCAAACTAAACCAAAGGTTGTTCTTGGAAGATCTAATCCTATAGGTTTAGCTACTGGTGTAAGATCTATATCAGGAAGTTTAACTTATGAAGTTTTCAACGCTTCTGTATTTGAAGAATTAAAGTTTTATCTTACTGAACAACTAGCTGATAAAGATTATGAGTATGTCGGTTTCGAATCCGGGGTTGTTTGTAAAATTACAGACTTAGATAACTTTGATTCATTACCACCATTCGATTTAGTAATTACAGCTGTTAAAGAAAATGATCAAAGAAGAAGAATGAAAAAAGTAATTAAAAATGTAGTATTAGTTTCTAATGCTTCAGCGGTTGGATTAAATAGTTTAACTGTTCAAGAGAATTATGAATTTATAGCTTCAGACATAGTTCCTTTTGAAAATCATTCTATATCATAGGTGGTTTTATAAATGAAAACAACACAATTTAAATTTGATTCTTTTACAGGCTCAGATATACAAATTAGATTAACTTTTCCTTATAAAGATGATACAGATAAATTACATATTATAAACGTAGCTAATATATCTGCTATAGGTGGTCAGATTCAAGTTGAAGGTACTCCTAGATATGTAATGGGTCAAGCTGACCCAGCTGGTTATTCTCAAGGAAAGAGATTAATTACAGGTTCTTTTGTAATAGAAACAATGAATTCATCATTCATGGCTGATTTACAAAAAGTAATGCCTGCTGATTATTTCAAAGTAGTATTGGGTATCACAGAAGAAGAAATTGATACTAACACAGCTATTCCTATTAGTAAAATGGCTGAGTTACAATATGCTGATCAAATTCCTTTATTTAATATAGAAATAATAGCTATTAAAGAAGATAATCCTTCTATTAGAGCTAGAAGAACTATTGAGGGTTGTAAAATATTCTCTGAGGCTTCAGGAATTGGATTATCTAGTTTAGACACTCAGGAATCTATACAGTTCATGGCTAAAGAAATTTCTCCTTTTGAAAAAATCAAAGCATAAAAAAAGAGCTCTTAGAGAGCTCATTATATTTTAAAATCAGTTTCAATAGTTTCAACTACAAAGTCTAATACTTTAGAACTAATAAATCTACCCATTCTAGATTTGTAAGTTTCATTAAGTTCTGAACGAGTGTATCTAGTAGTTTCTAAATCTAAAGTTAGATACAGTACTTGAATTACCTGAAATCCTGATTCTTTAATTTCTTTTTCATAAGACATTGTTTTTTCCTCCTATATGGTTCTGTATTTTATACATATATTAAACCATATAATACAGGAAAAAGCAAGTCTTTTTTTATTGGAATTTAAATCACTGAAGTCAAT
>DIXX01000038.1:2481-3408 GCA_002428805.1 Cetobacterium sp. UBA6069 | reverse complement strand
GAGTTAATTCAACAAAGTCAATGTTTTCAATGGTTATCAAAGAATATTTATTTCTAATAGTTTTGAACAAATGAAATATTCACTTTTATGAATTAACAAAATATACATTCCTTTTTAAACTTTACAAAACGCCCTTTGGAGGGCTTCTAATTCTTAATAGATAAAATACTCTACTTAACTATTTAAATTCCTAAATGAACTATCTGAATCGCTCTGAGGAGCTTATCTATTTGTAATGTTCGAATCTCTAAAACGAGCCGTCAAGGCGTAGTGTGAAATATTAATCTACATATACACTTCTATTCATTAATAGTTTCATCTACATAAATAATCAATCTCATATACATTCGATTTCTTTATTTACTTGTTCAACTATATTAACTCATATACGTTCCTATTTGCTTTCAGAGCTCATTCTATTCAATCCTAGTTCAAAGTATTCATTCTTTCGCTGGAAGCTCAATTTGAACCCTTTAAACTCGTCAGAATGACATTCGTTAATATCTAAACTAAAAAGAACTTTTCCGTATTTAATAAATAAAGAAAAAATAAAAATCAAGAATTCTCCAATAGGAAAATTCTCTTATTACACTTATATGTATTAAGCAGAGATGTCAATGAAATCAAGGGTTAGATGAAGATATTTGTTTTTTTGAGTATTCGGTTTCATAACCATTTTTGAATAATTCAATTTGAAGTTTTGAAGGTTTTTTTGGATTATTAATTTTAGGATTTACAATAAAAAAATAATCTACTCTATTTTTGCTTTCAGAACGATAAAACTTAAATATTCCATCTAGTTTATTTTTTAAAGTATCAAGTTTTTTATATCCTGTTATTTTCAATAATTCTTCATAGTTACGAATAGGTTTATTATTATATAAAACGGTTCCTTTTTGAGAATAAGTAAATAAATTTAATTTCATA
>DIXX01000038.1:1307-2256 GCA_002428805.1 Cetobacterium sp. UBA6069 | reverse complement strand
TACAAAGCATTGAAAACATTGAAAAAGTTTGATTAACTCCCAAGAAAAAACTTGCGTTTTATGAAGTTATATAGTATAATTATTACATAGAACAATATAACTCGGAGGTATTAAAAATGATTTTAAAAAATGTAACTTACTCATCAACTGGAACTTTAATGAATGGAAAGAAAAATATAAGAACTTGGGCTGAACTATTAGAGTTAACTGGATATAAAAAATTAGATACTTTAAAAAACAAATTAACTGGTAAAGTAGATTTATTAGTTATTAAATATGAAAAAAGAACTGAAACTTTATTAGTAGCTACTCAAGAACAAGCAGGAAATAAAAAGAAATCTGATTATCAAATTAAAGCTTTTGAAGATAACTCTGAATCTATAACTTGTAGAAATCAAAAGAATATAGAATTAAAAGCTAACAAAATATTTTTTGATAATGTAAAACAATTAAATGAAACTTTAAATTATTTATCTGATGGAAAATTAACAACTTATGATTTTATGGTTATAGACTTAGAAGATGGAAAAGTTCTATTAGAAGAAAAAGATGTAAAACAAATTTTAATTAACTCTGGAGTTGAAGGATTAGTAAATCATCTATTTCCTAATAGAATGAATTTATCAATGACTCCTCAAACAGAAGTTTTAAAAAAGTTAATTAGTGAAGAGAATTACATAGCAAGTAAGAAAAAATTAAAATATGATATAATTCAAGAATTAGATTTATTAGGTAATTACGAACCTACAGATGAAGAAGTTAAAGCTAGAACTTCAAAGACTTTAACTAAAGAAGAAATAAATGAAATTAAACAAGAATTATTAGAAATAGGAGGAATAGAAGTGTCTTTACAAAAAGATTTCTTAGATCCACATGCTAGTATGACACATTACAATGATGCTCATTATGATAAATCTTTCTATGTAACAGAAAATGATATATCTAATTT
>DIXX01000038.1:823-987 GCA_002428805.1 Cetobacterium sp. UBA6069 | reverse complement strand
TCAGCTAGAATAGAAGATATTCCACCATTAGATTTATATATAATAAATAAAAACAGTCAAAACTTTGGAAGAAGATTTCAAGATTTAGTAATTAAAAATGTTAAGTTTACATCCTTTAACTTTGAACAAGGATTAGATCCAGGACGTTACTTTGTAATAGAATA
>DIXX01000038.1:0-520 GCA_002428805.1 Cetobacterium sp. UBA6069 | reverse complement strand
ATCGGTTGCAAAACGCTTTTAATTTATTTTTAAATCACGCCAGTAAATATGCTTCTTATGAATATCCATTAGGTTCAAGTAAATTTGTTGTTAATGCTAAAGAAAAAGATTTTGTTGAAAAGGTATTAACTGCTCAACTAAGTCATTCCTATTTAAATAATAACTTCCAATATAATAAATTAGTTGAGGATTATCAAGAAGTAGTAAATACAGATTGGAGATTTAGAAGATTATACATAGAAGATGTAAAAGGATTTGTTTCTCCTGTAATAGATACTCTGAGTGCTGATAATGTATATACACAAGTTATTCCTCAATTAGAAGAACTAATGAACAAACTAAAATCAATAACTACTTTGATGGCTGAATGGAATAATCAATTACCACCAGTAATTAATCCTGAATTAGGTGATTTAGATATTGAAGAAAATGAAGAAATATTCAATACTGATTCATATAAATTCCCTAGAGATTTAAACATATCAAACGCTGGTATTTCATTAATTAAA
This sequence comes from Cetobacterium sp. UBA6069, assembly GCA_002428805.1. Taxonomy (GTDB): domain Bacteria; phylum Fusobacteriota; class Fusobacteriia; order Fusobacteriales; family Fusobacteriaceae; genus Cetobacterium_A. The sequence goes on along the minus strand of DIXX01000038.1, from coordinate 11 downwards.
AAACATGAAGG
>DIXX01000089.1:832-2511 GCA_002428805.1 Cetobacterium sp. UBA6069 | reverse complement strand
ATTCAGATATACTTTAATAAGATTATGTTGTATAATAATTTGAATTATAATAATTTAAATTATTATAATTCAAATTATATAATGTAACGGAGGTGATATCGTGAGTTTTATTAATAGACAAAAAGAAATGAAAACTTTGAATAGAGAGCTCGAAAATGATTCAAGTTTTACTGTTATTTATGGTAGAAGAAGGGTTGGAAAAACGACTCTTATAAAAGAGTTTATAAAAGATAAAAAAGCTTTTTATTTTTTTGCAGATAAACAAAACGAAACTATTCAAATAAATAGATTTAAAAATCAATTGGGAGAATACTTCAATGATAATTTTTTAAAAAAAATTGAGATAAAAGATTGGGACACACTATTCGATTACTTTATAACTAAACTGGAAAACGAAAAGTTTATTTTAGTAATTGATGAATTTCAATACCTTTGTATGATAAACAAAAGTTTCTCATCTATATTTCAAAGGATTTTTGACGAAAAATTAAAAGATAAAAATATTATGGTAATACTTTGTGGATCCCTAATATCAATGATGTATTCAGAAGTTTTAGCTTATGATAGCCCATTATTTGGAAGAAGAACCGCTCAAATAAAATTAAAACCAATAGATTTTAAATTCTATCCAGAATTTTTCAAAGAAAAATCACATCACTCACTAATTGAAATGTATTCAATTACTGGTGGAATCCCAAAATATATTTTAAGCTTTAATAGAGAAAAAACTCCTCTTTGGAACATAGAGCATAATATTTTTGATCGAGATAATTATTTGTATTCAGAACCTAAATTTTTGCTTCAAGAAGAGATAAACGATCTATCTAGATATTTTTCTATTTTACAATCTATATCTACTGGAAATACAAAAATATCTTCAATTTCATCACAATTAGAGATTCCGTCTAATGGTTTAACTCCATATATCTCTAAACTTATAGAGTTAGATATTCTTGAAAAAGAGATTCCAGTAACTGAAGATTTAAAAAATAGTAAAAAAGCTCTTTATAAGATAAAAGATAACTATATTAATTTTTGGTTTAATTATGTCTACCCTTACCAAAGTTATTTAGAAATCGAAAATTTAACTTATCCTCTAGAGAAAATAAAAAGTACTTTCGATCTTTGGACTTCAAAAGTCTATGAAGACCTTTCTAGAGAAAGTTTAATGTGGGATAAAAATGCTCCATTTCCTATAAGAAATCTTGGAAGATGGTGGGATAAAAACGAAGAGATAGATATAGTAGCTTTGGGAGAGAACGAAATTTTATTTGGTGAATGTAAGTGGTCTAACAAACATGTCGGACTAAGTGTTCTTTATAAGCTTAAAGAGAAGGCTAAAAAAGTTAAATGGAAAAATAGCTCTCGAAAAGAATACTTTATTTTATTTTCAAAATCAGGATTTAGTGATGAACTTAAAGAGATTAGTAAAAAAGATCCTACAATTATTTTAAGCAATTTTTAAGATGAAAAATAGACAAAAAAAAATCATTTTGGAGGGATTCTATGTTAGAACTATTTTTTTCAGAGATTTCAGTTATTAACTTTATATTTTTAGCATCAGCTGCATTTTGTGCTGCATTCATTGATGCTATCGCTGGGGGTGGTGGACTTATAAGTTTGCCTGCCTTCTTAGCTGCTGGGTTAGACCCACATATGGCTCTTGGAACAAATAAATT
>DIXX01000089.1:0-575 GCA_002428805.1 Cetobacterium sp. UBA6069 | reverse complement strand
TGCTCGTTCAGGAAAGATAAATTGGGATTTGATTAAGTATCTCGTTCCATTCTCATTCTTAGGAGCTATTTTCGGAGTAAAATCAGTTATGCTGATAGATTCTAAATATCTTTATCCAATAGCTTTTGGACTCTTAGTGGCTGTGTTGATTTACACTCTAAAAAATAAAACGCTTGGAAACTGTGATAACTTTACAGGAGTTACCTCATCTAATCTAAAGCTTGGAATCTTACTCGCTTTTTCTCTTGGGTTCTATGATGGTTTCTTTGGGCCAGGAACTGGTTCATTTATCATATTTGGACTTATTAGAATATTCAAGTTTGATTTTATTAAAAGTAGTGGAAACTCAAAGTTTTTAAACTTAGCTAGCAATATAGCAAGTGTTATTACATTTATATACTATGGAAAAATAGCTTATATGTATGCTTTAGCAGTTGGAGTTGTTATGCTGTTTGGTGCTAACACAGGAGCAAAGGTTGCTGTGACTAGAGGAACTGGATTTATCCGTCCTGTTTTCCTTACAATAACAACAATTGTTACTGCAAAGATGGCTATTACATTCTTACAAAGTTTAT
>DIXX01000095.1:1069-2549 GCA_002428805.1 Cetobacterium sp. UBA6069 | reverse complement strand
TAAAATTCCTCTATTTTTAAGGTTGTTTGGGGTAGAACCTAAAAGAACATCACTTTTTTTTAGTTTCTACCCCAAACAAACTTAAAAATAGAGGTATTTTATAAGATTTTGTCATTGCAGTTTTTTCTAAAAATTCTAGAAAATCGATTGCTTTTTCTGTAAATTGCTGCTCTTTTTCATCTAAATCATTAACTGCCTTTAAAAAATTATACCAGCTTCTATATTTTTTTAAATATAGATGAATTGGGTATTCTCCAAAAGTGTAAACATCCATTATACTAGGTGTCTTATTTAAAAGTTCTTTAACTTTTAGATAATCTTCAACTAATTTTTGAAGAACATTATCTCTTTTATTTTTTCTTTCTTCAAAGTATTCTATAATTTTAAAATCAAAATTAGCACTACACCCCTCTGGAAGAACAAAGTTTTCATCTAAAGGCGACTTTGGAATATTTTTCCCTTTTGTGAATCCAGATAAAAATGAAGGTTTTAGTTCAGCACCTTTATAGTTTCCAACAAAATCAAGAACTCTCAGTTGATGTTTATTAGGGTAAGTTCTAAGCCCTCTACCTAATTGTTGTATGAAAATTGTATAAGAGCTTGTAGGTCTTAAAAATAAAACTGTATCTATACATGGAATATCAATTCCCTCATTAAAAATATCAACGGTGAATATGATATCTAACTTTCCCTCTTTAAATTTTTTTATTATATTTTGTCGATCAGAAATAGAAGTTTCACCTAAAATAATTTCGCTTTTTATGTTATTTTTTAAAAAATACTCTTGCATTACTTTAGCATGCTTTACACTTGCACAAAATGCGATAGAACTATTTTTACGATATTCTAAATATTTTTTTAGAATTAATTGAAGCCTTTTTTCAAGAACTAAAGAATTTTCTAAAGATTCTAAATCATATTTTCCTCCACGCCAAGGAATAAGAGAATAATCAGTATCGTCATAAACTCCAAAGTATTGAAAAGGAGTTAGCCAACCATTATTAATAGCAACTCTAAAATCACATTCGTAAGCGATATTGTAGTCACATAACTTATAAATATCTCCAGAGTCAGCACGGTCAGGAGTTGCAGTTAATCCAAGAAGGAATTTTGGTTTGAAGTAATTTAAAATTTCAGAGTAACTTTTAGCTGAACTGTGATGAAATTCATCTATAACTATGTAATCAAAATAATCTTTTGAGAAATACTTTTCAGAAAGATAATCACTTTTAGAAAGAGTTTGAACGCTTGCAAATATAATATCTTTTTTTGTTTCTTTTGTAGAGCCATTGAAAAATCCATAACTTTTAGAATCTGAATAGATAGTTTCAAAAGTTTTTTGAGCATCTTTTAAAATCTCATCTCTATGAGCTACGAAAAGAATTTTATTAAAATTCATAGAATCAAAAGCTGAAAGATATGTTTTTCCAAGTCCTGTTGCAACGATTACCAAAGCCTTATTGAAACCTTCCTCTCTTGT
>DIXX01000095.1:440-808 GCA_002428805.1 Cetobacterium sp. UBA6069 | reverse complement strand
TCAGGGTCTATATAATGTTGAAACTCCTTTTTTTTATAGTTTTTTTCATAGTTTCTAAGCCAGTCTAAGGATAAGTAAAAACTATTTTTCTCGTAAAGTTCTTCAAATTCTGTTAAGATGTTATTAATATCACTATTTTGTAAATCTCCAGAGAATTGATATGACCACTCAACACCAGAAATTAAGGCTGAATAAGAGATATTTGAAGAGCCGACATATATTTCCACATTGTTTTTATTTTTAAATATATAAGTTTTAGGATGAAACGAAGGTTTTTCGGGATCTTTAAAAATTTTCACACCAGGGATATCTAAAAGTCTATATAGAGCATTAGGTTCTGTAACACTCATATAATCACTTGTTAAAAT
>DIXX01000095.1:0-178 GCA_002428805.1 Cetobacterium sp. UBA6069 | reverse complement strand
GAATAAAAGAGACGTTAATAATTATCTCTTCTGATAAGTTAATAGAGTTTTTTAAACTCTCATACATCGTAACTTTGTTATTACTAATTAACATATAGTCTCCAATCTGTTAAAATTTATTATAAATTCATTTTAACATAAAAAAAAGAGAATTCAAAATTTCATTCGTAATAGAGGA
>DIXX01000073.1 GCA_002428805.1 Cetobacterium sp. UBA6069 | reverse complement strand
AATGTAAATGGAGTTTTAGAAATAGGTGGGGTTTCAGTAAAAAAATTACAAGAGGAGTTTGGAACACCTTTGTATATATATGATTTAGAGCTTATGCAAAAGAAAATTAGAGATATAAAAAACTCTTTTAAAAGTGAAAAATTTAATACGACTGTTGTTTACGCATCAAAAGCTTATCTTTCAAAAGGAATGGCTCAGATTATAGAAAGAGAAGGATTAGATATAGATGCAGTTTCCGCAGGAGAGTTATATACAATTCTTTCATCAGGGTTTCCTTCAGAAAGAGTTCATATGCATGGAAATAACAAATCTTTAGAAGAGTTATATATGTGCGTAGAAAATGGGATAGGAAGTATAATTTTAGATAATAGATTTGAAGCTGAAAAGGTATCTCAAATTTGTAGAAAGTTAAATAAAAAGATAGATGTTATGTTAAGGCTAAATATTGGAATAGATGCTCATACTCATGAATATATAAAAACAGCTAAACATACCTCAAAATTTGGAGAGTCAATTTTTGATAAAGAGATTGAAGATATTGTAAAAGATATTATTCAAAAAGAAGAGTTGAATTTTTTAGGATTTCATTGTCATATAGGTTCACAAATTTTTGATGAGTTTGCTTTTTGTGAAGGAGTAAAAACGATGGTTCAATTCACAAAAAAAGTTTCTCAAAACTTAAAAATTAAAATTCCTGAAATAAATATTGGTGGAGGTTTTGGAGTTAGATATACCGAGGAAGATACGGACACTGATTTAAAAAAAATGATGAAAAAAATCATAATTGCTTTAGAGGAGAATCTAGAAAAAGAAAACTTGGAAATTGAAAATGTAACGATAGAGCCTGGACGTTCAATTGTAGCAGCAGCAGGTAGTACTCTATATACAGTTGGAGGAGAGAAAAAAACTTTTGGTGGCGAAAAATATATTTTTATAGATGGAGGAATGACTGATAATATTAGACCAGCTTTATATAATGCTAAATATGAGAGTGTTGTTGCTAACAGATTAGATGAAAATAAAAAAGAGTTAGTTACAATAGCAGGAAAGTGCTGCGAATCAGGAGATATAATAGCTAAGAATACAAAGTTAGGAAAATGTCATGAGGGTGATTTAGTGCTAGTTAGTTGCACAGGAGCTTATGGGCACTCAATGAGCAGTAATTACAATAAGGCTTTGAAGCCAGCTGTAGTTTTTGTAAAAAATGGAATGAGTTATTTAGTTTCAAAAAGAGAAAGTTATGAAGATTTAATAAAAAATGATATTGATTTAGTTCAAAATATATAAGAGTAAAAAATAAAAGTTATTAAAATCAAAGAAAAAGAGAATTCTTTTAGTAATATATTTCATAAAGAATATAAAATTAAAGGAGCAGATTACTATGAAAAAGATTTTAATTATATTAAGTTTAATTGTTTCAATAGTATCTTTTTCTACTGAAATATCAAATGAGCTAATTGATGAAAATAATTATCCAGTTATTGAGAATGTATCTATAACTGATGTGGCAAACGAAGATTTTATAATAAGTGTTATGGGAAGTTTAGAGTCAGATCCTGAAATAATGGAAAAAATTAATGAAATAGGAGAGATTGTTGATTCTGAAGTTGCAAAAGAAAATCCAGATTGGGTAAAAGTAGAGGAGTTGTATAATCAGTTATCTCTTTATACAAATAAAGTTGCTGTAAACATGATGAGGACTTTAAAAGAGGGAGGCTTAGAAAAAACTGAACCGAACTTTGAACAAGAGATGAATAATGAAATTGTATCAGATATGTTTCTTGATCAGGATATGCCAAGTGACCCAGTGGATGAAGCTGAAATTATGGAAGCTATAAAAAAAGGTATGACAGCAAAAGAGATTGCTCGTATGGAAGAGATTAGTGGAAAAATATCAACTGAGATCGAATTACAGAATCCAAATTGGGAGCAAGTTGAAAAGGATTATAATGAGTTATCTAAATATACAAATAAAGTGACAGTAATAATAATGCAAGTCGAGAAAAAAAGAAATGGAGCTCAGCAATAGAGCTCCATTTCTTTTATATTTATATTTTTACCCAAGAGCTACGTCTAAAAACATCATAAGAGCAAATCCAAACATAACACCGATAGTTCCAGAATCATCATTTTTTACTTCTTTTGCTGTCGGAATAAGCTCCTCGGCAACAACGTATATCATAGCTCCAGCAGCAAAAGCAAGAGCGTATGGAAGTAAAGAGGTTATTTTTATAACAAATAGAGCCCCAATAACACCAGCTATAGGTTCAACCACTCCAGAGGCTTGACCGTATAAAAAAGCCTTCCATCTAGTCATTCCATCTCTTCTAAGAGGTATAGAAACCGCTGCTCCTTCTGGAAAGTTTTGAAGACCAATTCCAAGAGCTAAAGTCATAGCAGAAATTAAAGTTGTTGAATCATTTCCAGTTACAGAAAGAGCCCCAAAAGCCACTCCTACAGCAAGTCCTTCAGGAATATTGTGAAGTGTAATAGATAAAACTAAAAGTACGCTTCTTCTTAATTTTGTATGAATTCCTTCAGCTTCTGAAATATCCTTGTTAAAATGGAGATGTGGTAAAAATTTATCAATACACCAAAGAAAACCTCCACCTGATAAAAAACCGATTAGGGCAGGTTTCCATCCAGGAAGACCAATTTTTTCTGCTAATTCAATAGCTGGATTAAGTAGTGACCAAAACGAAGCTGCAATCATAACACCAGAAGCAAAACCGAGCATTCCATTTAAAACCTTTTGATTTATAGTTTTAAAAAAGAAAACCATAGCAGATCCAAGCATTGTGACAAAGTATGTAAAAAATGTAGCTAAAAAAGCTAGTAAAATAGGATTTAATCCCTTTAAGTATTCAAGCATAAAAAACCTCCTGTTAATTGTAGAATAAATTGTATACTTAATTTGTAGTTTAAGTATTTGATTTATTATATACCTAATTGTACTATATAGCCATAAATTTCCCTTTTAATAAAAGGAATTTATATATTTGTTTATAATAATATGTTACACGACTTTAGTACAGGAGGAAAATAATGATCGATTTTAAAAATATAAATATAATGGTTGGAATAGCGGCTCTTTTTTCAAGTGTATCTATAAATTCTTATGGAGCTAAAGTGAAAGAGGTGTCAAAAGTAGAAAAAGATAGAAAGTATAAATTAGAGTCACAGACTAAAACATATACTATTTTTACCCCTTTAAAAGATCTTATTCCTGAAAATTTAAAAGGTTATAAAGAGTATGACGAATATGCTCATAGTTTAATGATGTCAAATAGCTCTGGAGTATTTTTAACAAATGATGTTGGAAATAATTTTGTAATACGAATGATACCACATCATGAATCTTCAATTATAGAAAGTATAGGGGTTTTAAAATATACTAAAAATGAGAAAGTTAAACAGATAGCTCAAAGAGTTATTGAAGCTGGAAAAAAAGAGGTAGAATTGATGCAAAATCTTTTAGCTACAGGAGAGTTAAAAGGAAATGAAAATACTGAATATGCTAAAAAAATGCAGAGAATGGATATGAATATTCTAAAAAAAATAGAGTTTTATACAGGAACGAATAATGATTTTGAAGCTATTACAACTCACTATCTAAAATCTATGATATCACACTTTGAATTAGGAATGGAAATGGCAAAAAAATATTTGAAATATGCGAAAAATGAGGAATTGATAAAAGTGGCTCACAGGATTATATTAAGCCAAGAGGAAGAATTAAAAGAGTTAAAAATATTGTTA
>DIXX01000070.1:4334-12004 GCA_002428805.1 Cetobacterium sp. UBA6069 | reverse complement strand
AAAATAGCTTTAGGTTTTTGGCGTTTAAATGACTGGGGAATGACATCGGAGGAGCTATTAAACTATATAGAAGCAGCTCTTGAGATGGGTGTAACAACATTTGATCACGCTGACATATATGGAGGTTATACTTGTGAAAAGATTTTTGGAGAAGCTTTAGCATTAAAACCTGAATTAAGATCAAAAATGCAATTAGTTAGTAAAGTTGGAATAAAATTAATATCACCAAATATGCCAGAAAATACTTTACATTGCTATGATAGTAGTTACGATCATATAGTAAAAAGTGTAGAAAAGTCTCTTACAAATTTAAACACTGATTATTTAGATTTAGTTTTAATTCACAGACCTGATATGTTTATGGATGCGGATGAAACAGCTAGGGCATTAACGTACTTAAGAGAGTCAGGGAAAGTTTTAGAGTGGGGAGTTTCTAATTTCTTACCATCAGATTTTAACCTTTTACAAAGTAGGTTAGATTTTAAATTGGTAACAAATCAGATTGAGTTATCGCCACTAAAAACTGGACATTTTTATGATGGAACGATAAATTTAATGCAAGAAAAAAGAGTAGCGATGATGATATGGTCGCCTTTAGCGGGAGGAAGCATTTTTACTGCCGACACAAAAGAAGCAGTAGAGTTGAGAACGGTATTGAGTAGATTAGCTCAGAAATACTCTTGTCCTATTGATACGATAGCATATGCTTGGCTATTAGCTCATCCAACAAATATGATTCCAATTTGTGGAAGTGGAAAAATTGATAGATTGAAATCAGCTGTAAAATCTTTAGATGTTCAATTAACTAGAGAGGAATGGTTTGAAATTTTTGTAACAGGAATGGGAAAAGATATTCCTTAGGTTATAAAAAAAGGTGACAGATTAAAATTCTGCCACCTTTTTTATAGATAAATTAAAACAAAGTTTTTTATAATACCAGTTAGAAGGAGTGTCATTACACCAGCTACAACAATTGAAAGAGCACTCATAGCACCTTCAACTTCTCCCATTTCCATAGCTTTAGTTGTACCACCAGCATGACTAGAGATTCCAATTGCAACCCCTTTTGCTACTGGATGTTTTACTTTAAAAAATTTACAGACACCTACTGCGAATATATTTCCACAAATTCCAGTTAAAACTATCGAAAAGATAGTTATTGCCTGAATACCTCCTAATGTTTTGCTAACTTCCATTCCAATTGGAGTTGTTATAGATTTTGGTATAAAAGATATTAATAGTAATTTATCTATTCCCAAAATTTTAGAAAGAACAATTGTTGATGTTATTGTTGTAATAGCTCCAACTAATCCTCCAACTAAAATAGGAACATAATATTTTTTTAATAATGGTAACTGTTTGTATAAAGGAACAGCTAATAAAACAGTTCCAGGTATTAAAAAGAATTCAATCATATCCCCACCCTTAGCAAAATATTCTAAAGGAATAGAGAAAAAATATAAAAATCCAATAACTAAAGCAGAACCAATTAATAATGGATTAAATAAAGGAAAATTAGTTTTTTTAAATAGATATTTTCCTATTTCAAAAGCTAAAAAGCTTATAGTTAAACCAAATAAAGGATTATTTAATATTTCCATTCTTTTTTTCACCTCTTTCAATTAGAAAATTAACAACAAAACCAGTTGTTCCCATTGTTATAATTGTAGTCAAAACTATTAAAAAAATAATTCTAAAAAAACTATCTTTAAGAATATCAATATAATTTAATAGCTTAACAGCGGGTGGTAAAAAAAGAAATAGCATATTCCCAAGAATGAAATTTGTGGTATTTTCAATATTTTTAACTTTTAAGAATTTCGAAATTAGAAGACTTAAAAGAATAAACATACCTAAAATTGTTCCTGGAATAGGAAGATTAAATAGTTGAGATAAAATAAATCCAGAATAAGTAATACTAAAAATTATTAATATTTCTAAAAACATATGCATGCTATCAAAATCAAACGAGTGATTTTAATAACATTTCACCTCCTGATGTGAATAAAGTTTCAATTCCCATATTCTATCATTCTAGATGTTATTTTTCAATACATAATTTTATCTAATTATTAGTTACTCTTTTATAGATAATTTACAAACTTTTTTACACTTTATTTTTTTCTTTGTACAGAAAATATCTTCTGAATTACAGTTAGAGCAAAAAGTCAAGGTATATTTTGAATAAAAATTTATTTATTTTAAATTACTTTTGAAGAAATCCTCAAATTTATCAAATGGAATCTTATTCATATCAAAGTATAAATCTACATGATTAGCATTAGGAATAATAACTAATTCTTTAGGCTCAGCAGCAGCTTTATATGCATCTTCACTGAAGTAAAGAGAGTGAGCATTTTCTCCAGCAACAAATAGTATCGGACGAGGTGATATCTCATCAATATATGTTAATAGAGGGAAGTTCATAAATGATAAAGGCATTGTAGCATTCCATGCAGAGTTTGAGTTTAAAGAGTTTTTGTGATATCCTAATTTTTCACGGTAGTAATCGAAGAACTCTTTTAAAACTGGATGTGGATTTTCAGGTAAATTTTCAGGTAGTATACGGTTTTCTCCAGGGAAAATATTTCCATTCTCATCAACAAAAATATCATGAGGTCCAGCTGCAAAAGTTCCATTAGCAGCATCTACCCAACGCTGTTCATTTAAATAATTTAAAATAGCTTTACGTTGAGTTAAATCATAACGATTTTTTCCATCTCCAACACCGTAAGTCATAGCACGACTCATATCATACATAACAGACGTAGCAACAGCTTTTATTCTTGTATCCATAGCAGCAGCACTTAATCCCATTCCACCAAATCCACATATTCCGATAATACCAATACGCTCACGATCAACAAACGGTTGTAATCCTAAAAAATCTACAGCAGCACTAAAATCTTCAGTATTGATTTCAGGTGATGCTAAATTTCTAGGTTCTCCTCCACTTTCACCAGTATATGATGGATCGAATGCGATTGTAACAAATCCACGCTCAGCCATTGTCTGTGCATATAATCCAGATGATTGCTCTTTGACAGCTCCAAATGGTCCACTAACAGCGATTGCAGGTAATTTTTGGCCTGTAATATTTTGGGGCGTATATAAATCTCCAACTAAAGTTATACCGTAACGATTTTTAAATGTTACTTTTTTATGGTCTACTTTATTACTTTTTTGGAAAACTTTATCCCAAGTAGTCGTAACAGTAACATCATTCATTTTTACATCTTTTGCCATAGCCACTTCTCCTCCTAAATTTAAAACTAAAACACTCATAAGAGTTAAAAATATCTTTTTCAATTTAACCTCCATTAATATAAATATTTAAAAATCTAATTATTGATTTAAAAATATTATATAATATGAGCTTTAACATATCTAATACTTATATCGAATACACTTTAATGCTTTAAAAGCATATAATTTTTTAGATTTATTTTTGATTAAATTCAATTGCTAAAAACTCTAGGAATTTTGCAGCAGCTTTAGAAAAGACTTGATTCTTTTTCCAAATTATATCTAAATTTACTTCTAAAATAGGGCTAAGTGGCTTAAAACATAAAGTACTTTCACAGGATGTATTTACAAGCTTATCTAGACAAAGAGCGTATCCGAAACCTTCATCAACCATAAGGGATGCATTAAAAACAAGATTATATGTTCCGACTATATTAAGTTTACTAAAATCTTTTATTCCCCATCCTGCTATTTGGTTTTCAACTAAAGATTGATTAGATACAATAAGTGGTATATTTTCTAAATCATTTATTTTTATATATTTTTTAGAGGCCATAGAAGAGTTTTTTTTCATAAGCAATCCCCAGATATCTTTTGTGGGAAATTTTAGATAGTTATAGTTTTCTAAACTAGCTGGTCCAATTAAAACTCCAAAATCCAATAGTCCATTATCTAGTTTTTCAGTGATGTCATCTGCATTTCCACTATATAAATGAAAACGAATATTGGGATATTGCTTTTGAAGTTTAATCATAGTCTTGGCAATAAATCTCATAGAATCGGTTTCACCACCACCAATATATATATCACCACTAATTTCTTCACTTTGAGTTTTAAACTCCATCTCTGTTCGTTCAGCTAATTCTACAATCTCTTCAGCTCTTTTTCGAAATCTAATTCCATCTTCTGTTAAAGTGATTTTTTTATTTTTATTCCCACGTACTAAAAGTTTAGTTCCGAGCTGATCTTCAAGATCTATAATTTGTCTTGAAAGTGTTGGTTGAGTTATATATAAAGTTTCAGCGGCTTTTATAATACTCCCCTCTCTTGATATAGCTAAAAAATATTTTAAAATTCTAAGCTCCATTCATGCCTCCTAAAATTATTTTGGTAAATTATATAATATTTTTATATGCTTTTCAAGCATAATGATATATTAAAAATAGGTATTTGTTATTCTAAATACATTTTGATAAAGTATATTTAAATAATAAAATAGAGTTTATGGAGGTACATATGACATTAAAAAGTTTTTTAGAATATATGAATAGTGGAAAAGAGGTTGTTGTAAATTCAGATGTACATAGATGTATGATTAACCTAACACAAGAGGTTTTGAAGTTAACTTCAGAACTAAATAATAAATATCATACAGCCGAAGAGGTTCGTAAGATATTCTCTAAAATAATTGGAAAAAATGTTGATGACTCGTTTGCACTATTTCCACCATTTCATAGTAACTGTGGAAAAAATATTACAATAGGAAAAGATGTATTCATCAATTCAAATTGTCAGTTTCAAGATCAAGGTGGAATTAAAATAGGAGATGGGACTTTGATTGGTCCAAATGTTGTTTTAGCAACATTAAATCATGGAATAGAATCAGAAAAAAGAGGAAATCTGTATCCGAAACCGATAGAGATTGGAAAAGGAGTTTGGATAGGTGGAAATGTTTCAATTTTACCAGGAGTTACTTTAGGAGATAATGTTATAGTTGCTGCAGGAGCAGTTGTTACAAAAAACTTTCCACCTAACTGTATAATTGCTGGTGTCCCAGCTAAGATTTTAAAATTCATTGATAATAAATAGAAAAATTATAAATGTATTCTTGTATTAAAAAGCTAATTCCTTTATACTAATGCTATAGAAATAATTAAATAATAGGGAGAATAAAAAATGCAGAAAAAGGATTTAAATTGGGGAATTTTAGGAACGGGAGTAGTTGCTAATGAAATGGCTGTAGCTTTAAAAAAGGCTGGTAAAAAGATATATTCAGTAGGAAATAGAACACACAGTAAAGCCCTTGAATTTGCACAAAAATATGAAATTGATAAAGTTTATGATAATTTTAATGAACTATTTGTGGATGAGAATGTAGATGTAATATATATTACAACACCTCATAATACTCATATTGATTTTATGTTAAAAGCGATTGAAAATGGCAAACATATTCTTTGTGAAAAAGCTATTACGTTAAATAGTGATGAGTTAGATAGAGCTATTACTTTAGCTAAAGAAAAAAATGTTGTATTAGCTGAAGCTATGACAATTTTCCATATGCCAATTTATAAAGATTTAAAAGATAGAATTGATTCTGGAAAATTGGGTGAGCTAAGAATGATTCAATTAAATTTTGGAAGTTATAAAGAGTATGATATGGAAAATCGTTTCTTTAATCCAAATCTTGCTGGAGGAGCTCTTTTAGATATAGGAGTATATGCAATATCATTTGCTAGATTGTTTATGTCTGCGAAGATAACTCAAGTATCAAGTCAAGTTAAGTTTGCTCCATCAGGAGTAGATGAGCAAGCTGGAATACTTTTAATGAATGAAAAGCAAGAGATGGCAACAATAGCTTTGACACTACATTCAAAACAACCTAAGCGTGCTGTTATTTCTTGTGATAAAGGTTATATAGAGATAATGGAGTATCCAAGAGCTCAAAAAGCTACAATAGTTTATACAGAAACAGGTGCAACAGAGATTATTGAGATTGGAGACACTAAAGATGCTCTTTATTATGAGATGTTAGATATGGAAAAAGCTATATCTGGTGACTCTAAACTTACTCGTTTAGAAATAACAAAAGAGGTTATGGATATAATGACAAATCTTCGTAAAGAATGGGGATTAGTTTATCCTGAAGAGAGAGAATAAAAATTAATTAAATTGAAAAAGTAGGTATCTTAAAAATAGTTTTAAGATACCTACTTTATTTAAAAAGCTACTTTTTTTCATAACTTATTTTACATATTTTTGTCAATTAATTTTCTCAGCCTCTATTTTCAGCAAGAACTCCAACCAATTTATGAGGTATGTAAGGTTCTTCAAGATAACTAATCTCTTCATTAGTTAACTGAATATTATTAGCATTTATAATCCCTTCAAGATGTGATAATTTTGTAACACCCATAACAGGAATAGCTCCTTTTGATAAAAGCCAAGCCAATGAAATCTCTGTCATAGATACATTCTTTTTGACTGCTAGTTCTAAAACTCTTTCAATAATTATGTTATCCTGCTCTTTAGTTAAATCATATTTAGATTTGGCATATTGATCTTCTAAAAGCCTTTTTGATACCTCACCAACAGGCTTAGAAAGTCTTCCTCCAGCAAGAGGACTGTATGGAGTAATTGAGATATTTTCATCTTTACAAAAAGGTATCATCTCTCTTTCTTCCTCTCTAAATATCAGATTATAGTGCCCTTGAATTGATACAAATTTACTAAATCCCTCTTTTTCAGCTAAGGCATTAGCTTTTGCAATCTGCCAAGCATAGCAATTAGAAATACCGATATATTTAATTTTACCTTCTAAAACCATTTGATTAAGACCGTCCATTATATCATATAAAGGAGTATTAAAATCCCACATATGATAGATATATAAATCAATATAGTCTGTGTCTAAATTTTTTAAACTTTTATTTACCATATCTTTAATATGTTGTTGCCCTGTAATTTTATTAGCTATATCTTCAGATGTTCTAGGTAAAAATTTTGTAGCAATTATAACATCCTCTCTTTTAGCATACTTTTTAATTGCACTTCCTAAATATCGTTCGCTACTACCGTTTTGATATGCTATTGCTGTATCAAAAAAATTAATTCCGATTTCTAAAGCACTTTTTATTATTTTGTGACTTTCCTCTTCATTTAAAGTCCAAGAGTGATGCCCCTCTTTAGAGTCTCCAAATCCCATACACCCCATACAGATTTGAGAAACAATTAACTCTGAATCACCTAATTTTTTATATTTCATAAATTGATACCCCCTACAGTTATTTTACAAAAATAGATCTTCAATTAAGAATAACATAAACTTTGTTTTAAAACAATTATAAAAAACTCAAATATTATTCCAGGTCGTATTTTACATAAAATACGAGAATCATTTTCTTGATATTATTAGAATGTTATTAAATATAAAAATTATTATAAAATTAAAAGAGATATAAGTTTATATAATACGAGATTTTATATAAAAAAAAGGAGAGTTTAAAAGAAATATCTCTCAAACTCTCCTATCTCCATTGTTCAATTACATTAAATAAAAATTATTTTTATAAGTTTATAATTTATTGTTTTAAAGAAATATAACCTTGCTCGTATATAAAAACAAATACTTGAAAATTAATTGTAAAATTTAATTTTCTTTATTTTTATCTATAGGCCCTTTAGATAAATTTATAATAATTTTT
>DIXX01000070.1:0-4154 GCA_002428805.1 Cetobacterium sp. UBA6069 | reverse complement strand
TTTTTATCCATGAAATAAGCAAAATATTGTTGAAATTAAAAATGCTAATATTAGTAAATAGTTAGTGTTGAATTCTTTTTTCTTTCTAGTAAAGTGAATTTTTTTAAAATTACTATTTTTCATAATACCACCACCTTTTATCTTTTTCTTTCTTATTCAACATTTTAATGAAATTTCCTTTAGTCATTTATTTTTATAAAAAAGATTCTTTCAAAATTTTGGGTATATTTAATTATATAACTTAGAAGGAGGAAATTTAAATGCAAATATCTCATGATGAAAAGAAGAAAATATTTTATATAAAAGATGAAGAGAATTCTGGAAAAACTATTGGTCGAATGTCTTATATATATAAAGATGAAAATACTATAATAATTGATCATACGATAGTTGATGAATCTTATAAAGGAAAGGGAATTGGTAATCTTTTAATAAATGAAGCGACAGAATTCATTCGTAAAAATAATTTTAAAATTATTCCAGAATGTTCTTTTGTTAAATTTTTATTTAATAAATATCCAGAAAGATATGAAGATATACTTCAAAAATAAAAAAATGTAGAGGGAAAATTATTCCTCTACATTTTAGTTAAATTTTTTTGTAATTAAATTATTTTTTAAAAGAATATTGCTAATAAAGTTGATGAAAAAGCGATTGTAGCTCCAACTGCAGTCTCATATGGAATAAGCTTTAATCTTTCATTTAATGAAACATTAGTTGCTCCACCTGTCGAATGGAAGAAAGATCCATGAGGTAAATGATCAAACACAGTAGCTCCTGCGTTAATCATAGCAGCACCAAGAACAGCACTTACTCCTGCAGATAAAACAGCTCCTGAGAATGTTGCAGAAGCGATTGTAGCTCCTGCCGTTGTAGAAGCAGTAGCTCCGGACATTAAAGCACCAGCTATCGGTGCAATTAGTTGTTCACTAATGTTTGCTTTTGAAAGTCCAGATAAGATAACATCTTTTAATGTTGAGTTTTTAATTATTCCTGCGATAGTTCCTGTTCCAACTAAAAGAATAGCTACACCCGACATTTTTTGTAATCCATATTCCATTGATTCTTTTAACTTTGAAGTTTTTCCCATGACAACTATTCCAACTAATCCACCAATTGGAAGTGCTAGTAATGGATCAATATTGATTCCAGCAATAGGTCTTAAAGCTAATAAAACTATAGTTACAATAGGACCTATTACACTTCCAAAAAAGCTAGGCATTTCTTTACTTTCCTGAATATCCTCTACTTCTATAACTTTTTCACCTTTGTTAATTAAAAGTTTAGATATAGAAACTGTTGCAATTAATCCAATAATTGCTGGAATTATATTTGCCCACATAACAGAAGATAATGAAGCTCCAAAATTTTCAGCAGCAGCTATTGTATTTGGATTTGGAGAAATTACATTTCCACATTTTCCACCACCAATCATAGCTAGTAACATAGACATTTTAGATATTTTTAATCTTTTAGCTATTGCTAAAGCTATTGGTGAAACAGTTATAACTGCAACATCTACAAATACTCCTATTGCTGTTAATATAAGTGCTGATAAAGCCAGTGCTAAAATTGCTCTTTTTTCACCTAATTTATCAATAATTGTTTCTGCTATTTTAGTTGCTGCTTCTGTTTTTATTAAAATTCCTGCCAAGATACCTGCAGTTAAAATTCTAACGATAGCGGGAGTAACATCTTTAACTCCACTAATCATTAAATTAACTGTTTCAGTAAGAGAAACTCCTCCAGCTAACCCACCGATGATTGCCCCAAGTATTAAACTATATGCTGGATTAGATTTTCTTATGATCAAGATTATCGCAATTAATAATCCTAGTATTGCCCCAAATGCTGTCATTTTTTAACTCCTCCTATTTTGAATATTTCTTTTCACAAATACTAATCAATCTGAATATCTCTTCTGTATTACCTTTAACAAATTTATATGCTGTTTCTTTTTTCATAGCTTCTTCTAGAGAGATTGGATAGTTTATTATTGAGAAGAAACTATCTATTCCTTTTTCATGAGTTTGAACAGCATCATCAGTTAACCCTCCAGCTAATGCTATTACAGGAATATCGAACTTCTTAGCTATTTTTGCTACCCCAACAGGTGCTTTCCCCATAGATGTTTGAAGATCTAATCTTCCCTCACCTGTGATTACAAAATCAGCATCTTCTAATTCTTTTTCTAATCCAACTTTTTCTAAAATCATATCTATTCCTGGAGATAGTTGCCCATTTAAAAATGCTACTAATCCACCACCAAGGCCTCCAGCTGCTCCTGCACCAGAAAGATTAGAGATATCTATTCCTAACTCTTTTTTTATAACTTCAGATAAATCTTTTAAACCTTTATCCAGCTCTTTTACCATATCTTCTGTTGCACCTTTTTGTCTTGAATAAATTTCTGCTGCTCCTTTAGGACCATAGAAAGGATTGTCAACATCACAAGCTACTGAGAATTTACAATCTTTTAATTCTGGTATTTTTCCTGTCGAATCTATATATTTAACTTTTGATAGAATCTCTCCACCAAAACCTACTTCCTCTTTATTTTCATCTAAAAATTTAAATCCTAAAGCTTGTAGCATACCTAAACCTGCATCGTTTGTTGCACTTCCTCCAATTCCTATAATAAACTCACGGCATCCATTTAAAATAGCGTCTTTTATTAGCTCTCCAGTTCCATAAGTTGTAGCTTTCATAGGGTTTCTTTTTTCAATTGAAATTAATGGTAATCCTGATGCTTCTGCCATTTCAATAATTGCAGTTCCATCCCCCATTATTCCATACTTAGCTTCTATTTTTTCCATAAGAGCATTATTAACAATAACTTTTATAAGTCTTCCATTTGTTCCTTCAACTAAAGAATCCACAGTACCTTCTCCACCATCGGCTATTGGTATTTTAACTACTTTTGCATTAGAATAAACTTTTTTTGCACCCTCTTCTATTGCACTTCCTAATTCAAAAGAACTTAAACTACCTTTAAAAGAATCAATTGCAACTACTAATTTCATAATTTTTCTCCTTTTTTATTTTTTATAGTTGTAATACAACTGCTTTAATTTATAAATTTTCATACTAAAATAACTAAAAATAAGCAAATTATCATACTATTTGTATGACAACTTGCTTATGTTGTATAACTTTTATCAAAATTTGTCAACTATTTTTTTATTTTTTCAAATCAAAAATAGTTCTTTCAAGGTGTCTTTTCATATATATTTGGGCAATTTCAAGATCTTTTTTCTTTATGGCATCTGTTATTAAATCATGCTCTAAAATTCTATCCTTTAATGGCAATTTAAAATATTGTTCTTTTGCATGATATCCCATAATATTTAATAACATTTCAAAAGTTTTATAAATTAAGGAGTTTCCACAATTCTTCATAATAAATCTATGAAAAATCATATCTTGTTCAAAAAATTTATCAGGGGTAATATCTTTATCATTTAAATTTTTATTTATTTTATCAAGTTCTTTTATAGTTTCGTCATCAGCATTTTTAATAAATAACCCAACTCCAACTGTATCTAAGGCAGATCTCATCTCTAAAATTTCGATATAATCTCCATCACCTAAAATCATAAATGGAATTAAGTTATCCATAAAGTTAATGGCTGTAAGACCTTTTACAAAACTTCCTCCACCTTTTTTCTTTAATAAAATTCCCATAGCTACCATTTTACTTATAGCCTCTCTCACAGAGACTCTGCTAACGTTCAATTCTATAGCTAATTGGTTTTCAGATTCAATCTTATCTCCTTCTTTCCAAATTCCTTTTACAATCTTCTCTTCAATATATTTAAAAACTTTATCACTTGCTTTTTCTTTATTCATAAAAACTCCTTATATACAAACTTAACAGCAATAACTATCTAAAATAAACTTTATAATAGATAAAGAGTTTTGTCAAATTAAAATACGGATTATTTTTTTGAATTTACTTTTTGGCTTTTAATATGCAAGAGTTAGGGAATGTATCCCAGCAATGATTACAAGAAACACATTTTGGTCTTTGTTTTTCATTTGTCATCCATTTATTAATTAAATCTGGCTCACTAAAAAGTGTTCTTGATAAAGAAAAATATTCAATTTCTGTAGTATTTAATATGTCCTGCATCAATTCAAAATTTTTATTTCCT
>DIXX01000004.1:1304-3584 GCA_002428805.1 Cetobacterium sp. UBA6069 | reverse complement strand
TCTACCCCAAACGGAAATAATAAAAGACAAGTTGTAACGGAATCAAATGAAGAACTAATCTCTTTATATAAAAGTTTCTCTGAGAAAATTGGAGCTACAAATGGAGCTTCTATGTCTGAATTAAAAAAATATGGTTTCAAATACTCTTCTACAGTTTTCTTGAGACGTTTTGGCAACTGGAAAAATGTAAAAGAACTCTCTGGTTTTACATTTAAGCTTGGCTCTATCTATTCTAAAGAAAATATTGTTAGAACTTTGCTACTAGCTCGAACAGAAAAAGGACGAAGGCTATCTCAACGTGAAATCAATGAAAATAGAGAATTACCTTGCTTAGAAACAATTTTTAAATTTTTTAAAACTACTAAAATTTCAAAAGTATGGGATGAGCTTGAGCAAAATATTGAAAAAACAACCGCAGAGCGAAAAATATACTCTTTAGAAGAAATTAAAGATTTATTGTATAAACAATACTGTCTGAAAGGCTCTCCTTTAACTACTTCTGAAATTGAATCTCTAACAAAACAAAATATTCTTCCAGGTAAATCGACTATATACAGATATTTTAAAACATGTAAAATTAAAGAAATTTGGAAAACAATACTCAAGGAGAAATTAACACATGAATAAACTTAAACAAATTTTAGAAAAATATTGGTCTACAGAAAAATCTAATATTTTCTGTGAAACATTAGAAAAATCTGTTCCTCTGTATAAAATAGAGTGTTTAGAAATTTTTATTGAAGATATTTTTACTATCAATCCAAAAATATCCTCTTCGGATATACTTTCATATACAAAAAATATGGATGCTTTTTTTAATTCCGAAGAGTTTCTTATTGATTTTTTCAAATGTACAAAAACAATTGAAGGAGATTTAATTGCCTCTAAACTAGAAAATAATCCTTTAGAAGTTGAAAGAATGATAAATGAACTTTTAAAAAAAGGAAAAATCAAATTCAAAGAAAATGAAAATCAATTTATTGTTTGGTACCTTTAATAATTCTAATTATAATACTATTATTTAAAGCTACTATAGATTATAATATAGCTTTATTACGATAATTTATTTTAAGAGGGATTTTATGAAAGTTGGATATGTTAGAGTTTCGACAGTTGAACAAAATGAAGGACGACAATTAAAAAAAATGAATGAAGTAAAGGTTGAAAAATTATACGTTGAAAAAATTTCTGCAAAAGATATTAAAAGTAGACCCCAATTGATGAGTATGTTAAATACAGTAAAAGAGGGTGATACTGTATATGTCCACGACTTTTCAAGATTGGCTAGATCAACAAAAGATCTACTTTATATTACTGAGATTTTAGCTCAAAAAAAAGTAGCTCTTATCTCTTTTAAAGAAAATATAGATACTTCCACTGCAACTGGAAAATTAATGCTAACTATGATTGGAGCTATCAATGAGTTTGAAAGAACAAACCTTTTAGAAAGACAAAAAGAGGGGATTTCTCTGGCTAAAGAGTTGGGAAAATACAAAGGGCGTAAACCCATTCCTTTTCCTGACGACTGGGAAAGTATCTATATAAAATGGAAAAATAAAGAGATGCAAGCCTCATTTGCTATGGAAAATTTAAATCTAAAAAAATCTACATTTTATAAATTAATAAAAGAATGGGAGAGGAAATAATCCTCTCCTAATTTCATCACTTCTTTGTAGCTTTAAAAGCTTCTTTAACTTTTAATAGTTCGCTCTCATTTAAAATCAATTTAAGTCCTAAAAGTGCCAAAGCTTTTCCTCCTAAAATTACTGCCTCATCTCCCGCTAAAGACCCTGCTGCGTCATTAAACTCGTGAGTGTGTCCAACAACACATGAATCACAAATTTTAATATTTGGGTGAATCGTTGGAACAATGTGACTTACATTTCCAACATCTGTCGAACCCATACTTTTCTTAGAATCCACTAAAACTTCTACTCCTAACTTTTTCATAACCTCCACATAAAGATCATCAAAATATCTCGTTTGAACTAAATTATCAACTCTATTTTGGAAACTAGAAACCTTTGCCTTACATCCAGTCATAAGAGCAGCACCATTTGCTATGTCTACAATTTTCTGTGTAACTTCATCACATCCCTCTTTCGTTGCTGCACGAATATAAAATCTAGCTTTTGTGTAATCAGGAATTATATTTGGAGCGTCCCCACCATGAGTAATAACTCCGTGAATTTTTACGTCTGAAGTAACATGCTGTCTCAATGTCGCTATTCCATTGAAAAAATGTAGCAGAGCATCTAAAGCATTTTTTCCACTTTCTGG
>DIXX01000004.1:686-961 GCA_002428805.1 Cetobacterium sp. UBA6069 | reverse complement strand
TTTGCACTTCCATTTTGTCCTCCCTCTTCTGCAGGACATCCATATATAACTACTTCACCAGGTACATTCTCCAAAGAGTCAGCAAGAGCCACTCCACCAGCTACACTTATTCCCGCTATAACATTGTGTCCACAAGCATGACCAAGATTTGGTAAAGCATCATACTCAGCTAAAAATGCAAGTTTTGGATACTCTCCATGAACAGATTTTTTTCTAGCTATAAATCCTGTTTTATGTCCAGCTATATCTCTTTCTACATCGAACCCCTTCGATTC
>DIXX01000004.1:0-401 GCA_002428805.1 Cetobacterium sp. UBA6069 | reverse complement strand
TCATCTAAAAAACCTATTATTCTATTCTCCATTTTTGCTCCTCCCGATTTTATCTTTTTTATTTAAAATACAGCTATTGATGATCCTTTATAATAATCATCTATTATTTTTTTATTTTCAGCAGTTTGATATATTTCTAAAACTCTTTTTATTTCAGGATTATTTTGATTATCCTCTCTTGCTGCTATAATATTAAAGTATGGTTTCAATCTCTCATTTTTGAAGTCTTCAATGAATATTGAATCTTGTAGCGGTGAATACCCAGCTTGAACAGCAACCCCATTATTTATAGCAGCTACATCTACATCCTCTATCGATCTTGGAATCTGAGTTGCAACAAGCTCAACAATTTTTATTCCCTTTGGATTGGCTACTATATCTTTAACTCTTGGGAAGGCTCC
>DIXX01000022.1 GCA_002428805.1 Cetobacterium sp. UBA6069 | reverse complement strand
TAAATAATGAAGTGAAATAGCTATAAAAAAGATTGCTAAATAAGTAAGCTCATATATATTTTTAAAGAAACGAATATTTAAAAAGTAACTAGGAGAATTATATGGAAAGAAAATATAAAAATTTTGATAATTTATCAAAAGCATTAGATTCTAAAAATACCGAGGTAGTTTTAGAATATTTAACTGATAATTGTATATTTCAAGCAGGTAATATCCCAGCTGTACAAGGCAAAGAAGCAATAAAAAATATATTCGATCAATTTTATCTAGCTGTAAAAAGTATAACTCATGAAATAACCGATATTTTTGAATCAGGTGATAGTGTTGTTCAAAGAGGAACAGTGACCTATACTAGACTTGATGGTTCTACGTTGAAAGTTCCTGTTTGTGATGTACTTAAGATAAGTGACAATAAAATTGCAGAATATTATATTTATATCGATTGGTCAGAATTATTTTAATTTTATTATATCGATATTAGGAGGAAAAGATGCCAGTTATTAAGATTGATTTACCCAAAATATCAAAAGAGCAAAAGAAAGAAATTATAAAAACAGTTTCAAAAGCAATTTCAGAAATAACAGGAATACCAGAACAATTTAATACAGTTATAATATCAGAAAACTTGGATGAAAATATTGGTATTGGAAGTAAAACACTTGAAGAAGTTAAAGAAAGTTTAAATAAAAAATAACGAGAGTGTCCCGGAATTTATTTTGCTTAAATTCCGGGACATTCTTGAGTTATATTAAAAGTTTTAACAGAGGTATTAAGAGAATTAGAAGGTCAGCAAATTGTGAGTCGGAAAATATACCCTGATATTCCACCAAAAGTCGAATATTCTATTACTGATTTAGGAAAGACGTTAATCCAACAAAAAAAGTAAGTATAAAACTTACTTTTTCATATAATATTTACGACTATTCCAGCAATTACAATTGAAAAAATACCTGTGATAAATCCAGCTGTAATCATTTTAGGCCTTAAATAGTTTTCTAAAACTTTTACTTCGTCCTTTGTTTCCCCAATCGCAAAAGCTACTTCATTTGACATAAACATAGTCGTTGGAAATCCAAACATACAAGTTAAACACATGCAAATAGCCATATATGTCTCAACTTTAAATATCTTCCCAAAGATATACCCCGCTAAACAAGCCCCTAAAGAACCTATTCCAAGAGTTGCTATTAAAGGAAAAATTAATGAAACTATCTCTGATGGTTCAGCTTTTGTAAGATTTGTAAAAAGTAACATTATACAAGCAAAAAATATAAATCCCGAAGCTTTTGTTTTTTCTAAAATATTTTTCTCTAAAAATCCAAGTTCTGTAAAAATAGTTCCCAATATAAGAGCAATAACAATATAATTTAAAGTTCCATTTGTTAATTTTGAAATATAAAAACTTAAAACTGTTACTAATCCTAATTTTGCCATTGAAAATGATGGTTTATCAAAATCAGCAGGTAATTGTAATATTTTTCTTTCACTATCAACTGAAGTTTCTTCTGAAAAATTCATATATAAATTACGCTCTGACTCGTTATTTTTAAATTTTCTAGCAGCATTTTTTAAAAGATAAGAAGCTAATGGAACTCCTACAAAAGTTTGACAAACTAACATCAATATTACAAATAATGCTAAACTATCTTTTCCTTGTTTTACTAACTCAGTATTCATAACTAAGGATGCAGTACTGCTTCCTGCAAAAATAGGAGCTCCAGCTAATGCAAGGTCACGTCCTAAAATAAGCTGTCCTACTAAAAATACAATCGACGTTGCCATTATAACAGTAGATATTGAAACTCCAACTGTTCTCCATTGTCGTTTTAGCTCTGCAAAGTCTAAAAGATTCCCCATTCCTGTAATAAGAATTCCTATTAAAACTCCACCGACAGGTAAAATTCCAGATTTCACAAAAATATCTTTAGGAAGTCCCATCCAAAATCCAAATAAGAGTAAAACCGAAGCTACTAAAACTGTTGAAAATGTTGCCTTTGTTTTTAATGCTATATACTCACCTACTGCAAATATGGTTATTAAAATTGTAAAAGCTAATATACCTGGCATTATGAACCTCCCTCAATTATGATTAACTTGCATTTCCTGTATATTCTTTTGATACCGCTGGATAGATTCTTTCAACTTCTCCTAGTTTGAAATCTCCTTCAATCACTCTTATACTCTTTATTATAACTGGAACTATTGGAGGGTTAAATTTCCCTGGTGTTGTATCAGTTTCCACATTTGCAAGCTCTTCTAAAAGGTCTTCACCATCTATTAGTTTACCAAAACCTGCATATTTACCATCTAAGCTTTCAGCATAGTCCATATGAACAATAAAAAATTGAACTCCAGCACTATCAAAGTGATCATATCTAGCCATTGATATCGTTCCCTTTTTATGTTTTATATTATTTTCAACACCATTTGCTGAGAACTCCCCTTTTATAGAAAACTCTGTCGGTGATTCACATGTTCCATCTGTTGATCCACCTTGTAAAACCCAATCTTTTTTTATTCTATGAAATGGTAAGCCATCATAAAATCCTGAATTTGCTAAATCTAAAAAGTTATTTACGGTTATTGGTGCAACTTCTGGATACAGTTCAAATGTTAAATTTCGATTATCTTGCATAGTAATAATTGCTTTTATTTTTTTCATATTAATTATTCCCCCCGTAATTTTTTTGTTTCATTATTTTAACACTTATTCCTAAAGATTAATATATAACAATAGTTTTTATATTTTGTTCGTACTTATATTACCTGAACCCTTGAATACAATGAAAAATTTGAAACTTGAATTAACTATTTGTGTTCTATTTAATATTTAAAAAAAGAGACAATATTTACATCGCCTCTTAGTTTTTTACTTTTATTAAAATTCTAATCTAAATTATATCTATTTAATATCTCTTCTATTTTATCTAAATATTGGATATCTAGGTTCCATTCAGTACTCTTAACATTTTCCTCGATATGTTCTGGAATTTGTGCTCCACATATTACTGGTCCTATCTCCTCTTGATTAATTAGCCAATTTATAGCTAGTTGAGACAATGGCTTTCCAATCTCTTTTGCTACTTCTTTTAATTCTTCAACGCAATTGTAATATTTTATAAATCTTTCACCATTTAACTTTGGATTTTTTGATCTATCATCCGAAGAATCAAAATTATTTTCCTTTTTAAACTCTCCTGTCAATAATCCTTGCATTAAAGGGCTATAAGGTAAAAATGCCATCCCATTCTCTTTACATAATGGTAGTAGTTCATTTTTAGTTCTGTATTCTAATTGTTTGTGGTGATATATTTCAGAGTTTGGTTCTAACATATTATATAATCCTTGAAGAGTTGAAATTTGTGCTAGCTCCATACACCTCTTTGTATCTTTTAATGAGAAGTTAGATAACCCAATATATCTGATAAGCCCTTTTTCTTTCATCTCCATTAATGTAGCCATACCCTCTTCTAACTCCATACCTTCAAAAGGCCAATGGATTTGATATAGATCAATATAGCTTGTTTGTAGTCTTTCTAAAGATGCATTTAACTCTCTATAAAGACTTTCTCTTGAAATACTTTTAGTCACAACTTTATTCTCATCCCAAATTAAACCACATTTTGTACCAATAAATAGAGATTTTCTATCATACTCTTTAAGTGCTTCTCCTAAAATTGTTTCTGAATGTCCCATTCCATAAATAGGAGCAACATCAAAAAAGTTTATTCCAAGTTCTACAGCTCGCTTTATAGTTT
>DIXX01000010.1 GCA_002428805.1 Cetobacterium sp. UBA6069 | reverse complement strand
TTCTACCCATTTCTTAGCGTACTCTGTACACTTCTCTCTGATTTCAAGAGGTGACATCTCTTTCATTTTTGCACCTAACTCTTCACTTACCTTTAATTCAATCGGTAATCCATGAGTATCCCATCCAGGTACATATGGCACTGAGTATCCTGATAATCTCTTATACTTTAAGATAATATCTTTTAAGATTTTATTTAAAGCATGTCCTATATGGATTCCACCGTTAGCGTACGGAGGTCCATCGTGAAGTATAAATGTTTTACTCCCCTTTTGTAATCCTTTTTCATAAATTTTTTGATCATCCCATTTTTTTAAGATGTTTGGTTCCTTCGTTGGTAAGTTCGCCCTCATTTGGAAACTTGTTTTCGGAAGGTTTAACGTTTTACCGTAATCTCTTTCTTCCATTAGACTTCCTCCTTATATGCATTTAATGTTATTTTTACTTCTGTACTATTCCCCTCTTCAGAGAAGTGTTTAATTACTCCACCATGATCTTTTATTATTTTATGAACATAGAATAATCCAAGACCTAATGTTTGAGGCGAATAACTTACAAATGGTTCATAGATATCCTCTAGTTGTTTAGGTGACATCCCCTCTCCATTATCAATAATTTTCAACTCTATTTTTTCATTAATTCTTCTTTTAGATAGAATAATATCTATTCTTCTGTTGTTCTTTTTATTTAAAAGAGCGTTACATGCATTGTCTATAAGCTCCTTAATAACTTTTTCAAGCTGCTTTCTACTTCCTA
Organism: Cetobacterium sp. UBA6069; assembly: GCA_002428805.1. GTDB lineage: Bacteria > Fusobacteriota > Fusobacteriia > Fusobacteriales > Fusobacteriaceae > Cetobacterium_A. The sequence goes on along the minus strand of DIXX01000010.1, from coordinate 4,228 downwards.
GTACACTACCACTTGTAGCATTAAAAAATGAAATAGAAATATTTTCACTTTTGAATTTTTTACTATAGTTTCCTATAGCTTCATTTATAACTTTATCTAAACTAACTTTTTCATATTTATCTTCTTTTTCTTCAGAGTAGAATTTCAACGATTCATTATCCTCTTTTATTCTAGCTAAATACGGTTTAATAGTTGTTAATTCCTCTATTATCTTTTCTCCTGGATTTTCCGAGTCAACACACTTTAAAAGTTTGTCAACAACCTCTCCTCTCAATCTTAAAAATCTCGTTGCTAATTTTTCTATTGTCATTACTCTTTGACTCTCTAGTGTATCTAGCACAATCTCTTTATTATTAATTCCTATTGAGAAGTTCATCGAAAGCAGATTTAAAAGTTCTAACTCCTCTTGGTTTATACGAACATCTTTTGTATAGTTATCAACAAGGATAACTCCTGAAAATTTTCCAGCTCCATGAATTGGGAATATAAAGAAGTTTTTTAACCCAACAGCTTTAAGAACATCGTTACCTAAATCGTACTTATATCCATCATCGTTTTTATATATAATTTTTTGCTCTCTAAAAGATTTTGCCAATAAACTATCATTATTTATTGGAACTTTTGTAAATAGAATTAATTCTTTTAAATTTTTCAATTGGAATTTAAATCCTTTTTTACTCTCCTCTTTTAGAGTTCTATTGATAGAAATTTCCTCTCCTATCAAATAATCATTTTCTCTACTATATCTAAAGTACATAGCTCTACTATAACTAAGTCCAACTTCTGATGTAAATCCATTGACTAACTTTTTAATAGTTTTAAAAGTATCCTGCTCTATGTTCATTCCCATTAAAAGCTTATCAATTGCTTCAATCTTTTCAATGTTTCTAACCAACTCTTTATTTTGAACAGTCAAATCTTCTTGTGCTACATTTAGCTTTTCAATCATCTCTTTAAAAGAGATTGATAAAGATCTAATCTCTCCTTGGCCAACGACTTTTATATCCTCAACCTTTTCTCCATTTGAGATTTTATCAGCTAAATCCGCTATTTGACCAAGAGGTAGTAATAACTTTCTAAAAACTTTACTCGAAACAGTTGAACTTATTATCATTATTAATAAAACTAATATCCCTATATAAATTGCAGTAGTTAGTTTTTCTTCTGTTAACTTTTCTTTAGAAAGAGATATCACAAAACTTCCTAAATAACTATCATTATAACCTATTAAATTATAAATTCCTACATAATATGATAAACCGTTAATCTTTTTATTCAAATAGTAGTTTTTATAATCCTTTCTTAAAATTTCTTTATAAGTTCTATTAGAGAAAAAGAACTTAGCTTGAAGCTCATTTTTATCAGAACTATTAGTTACAAAGTAAACTTTATCCTTTGATGTAAGCTCTAAACCTTCAGTTAAGGAAGTTAAAAAATCTCTATTTATTGGAATTGAAACAACCAAATAATATGTTGTATCTTCAGTTCCGTAAGGGATTACTACTCTTCCGTAAATTTCACCATGAACTGGAGCCAAATAATAACCTAACTGTTCAAACTCTTTTTTAGTAGATGTTTCTAATAGTATGTGTATGTTATCTTCCGTTAAAGTCCCTAAGTTCCCTTTATTTCCATGCTCAGCTAAAAGCTCTCCTTCAGAAGAAATTATGGTTATTACAGAGTTATAATAATTTCTAAAATCCTCTTTTAAAAGATTATACTTTAACATTTCTGCAACTTTTTGGTTACCTTCATTTATTCTATATTTAGCAATCTCTTTATAAACATCATTTCGAATTTCACCGAAATATGATTTATAGTTTACCATAAGAAGATTCATTTTATTTTTAGTTGTATCCTCTACCCTTTGCTCCATATCCTGAAAGGATGTTAATATTACAACTACAGCAATTAAAATCGAGGTTAAAAATATTGCGATATCATTGTAAAAAATTATTTTTATTAACAATGAATTTTTTCTTATCCTCATTCTCTAAAGCCCCTTTTTAGTAAGCCCTACTCTTTCCCTCTCTCTATCAATATCTTTTATTTTAACTTTTATAATCTGACCAACTGCTAATACTTTGCTTGGGTCATCTATAAACTTATCTGATATCTCAGAAATATGAAGTAAAGCGTCATTTTTTAAACCTATATCTATAAAAGCACCAAACTTAATAACATTTCTAACAGTTCCTTCTAACTCCATTCCTGGTTGAAGATTATCTATATTTAAAATATCTGATTTTAAAATTGGTTTTTGAATACTATCTCTAGGATCTCTTCTCTCTTTTATTAAAGCATCAAAAATATCCTTTACTGTTTCGTAACCATATTCATTTTCTTTTGCAAATTTAGCATAATCAAATCCTAATAAAATCTCTTTAGCTTTTCCTAAATCATTTTCATATTCATCTAAGGATAATTGAACACATTTTAATATTTGTTCTGCTATTTTATAAGATTCCGGATGTATTATTGTATTATCTAGAGGATTTTCTCCTTCAAGAATAACTAAGAATCCAGCCATCTGCTCATAAGCTTTAGCACCTAATCCTTTAACTTTTAAAAGTTGCTTTCTATTCTTAAAGTTTCCATTCTCTCTTCTAAAGTCTACTATACTTTTAGCAACACTCTTTTTTACTCCAGATACATATGATAAAAGTGCCCACGAAGCTGTATTAACATTTACACCAACACTGTTTACCACAAGCTGAATAACCTCTTCTAATGATAAATCCAACCTTTTTTGGTTAACATCATGTTGATACATTCCTACACCAATAGATTTAGGATCTATCTTAACCAACTCAGCTAACGGGTCTTGTATTCTTCTTCCAATAGAAATGGCTCCTCTTACAGTTACATCCAAATCTGGGAACTCCTCAACCGCAATTTTTGACGCAGAATATATTGAAGCTCCTGCTTCATTCCCAATTAAATATTTAACATCAGAATCGATACTTTTTAAAATACCCGCAACAAAACTTTCTGTTTCTCTCGAAGCGGTTCCATTCCCTATAACAATTATATCAATATTATATCTCTTTATGAAATCCTTCATTTTTCTTTCCGCATCTTTCAATTGATTTTCATGATGCATCTCTTTCACAAGATAGAAAACTGCATTTTCTCTAAAGAATCCATCCTTATCTATAACGGCTACTTTACATCCAGTTCTATATCCTGGGTCTAAAGCCAATATATTCTTTTCATGTAGAGGAGGTTGCATTAAAAGATTTTTTAAATTCTCTTTAAAAACTAATATAGCTTCATCCTCTGCCTTTTCAGTTAATATATTTCTAACTTCTCTTTCAATAGAAGGTAAAATTAATCTATCCAGAGCATCTACTACAATCCCCTTATGAAGATTATTTAGCTCTTTATTTTTAAAATCCTTCAACAGGTACTTTTCTACAATCTCTCTATCTTTTTCTTCAAAGTTTAAAGAAACTGCTAATATACCTTCATTTTCTCCTCTATTTAAAGCTAAAACTCTATGAGATAAGGCCTTACTTACAGGTTCTGTGTATTCATAATAATCTTTGTATATCTGCTTTGTATCTAACTCTTCAGCTTTTTTAGTTTTTTTAGAAACAATTATAGCTTTTTTTAGCATATCTTCTCTTAATTTTTCTCTGTACTCTAAAGTTTCAGATAAATTTTGAGCTACGATTAATTTCGCACCTTCGATAGCTTTTTCAACACTTTCAACCTCTTCTGTGATAAAAATTTGACTTTCTTTTTGAAGTTCATCTAACGATTTTACAGTATAGATTTTTTCAGATAAAGGCTCTAATCCTTGCTCTTTTGCAACATCTGCCTTTGTTTTTCTCTTTTTCTTGTAAGGGAAATATATATCCTCTACTGTTTGAAGTTTCTCTGCTGATATAATTTGTGTTTTTATTTCATCAGTTAACTTCCCTTGTTCCTCAATTAATCTGATAACCTCTTCTTTTCTTGCTTCCAAGTTTCTAAGATAAGTTATTGATTCAGATATTTTCAAAATATTTGTTTCGTCTAAATTTCCAGTAACTTCTTTTCTATATCTTGCAATAAACGGAACTGTTGCTCCCTCATCTAAAAGTTTTACAGTATTAGTAATTTGTTCAACATTTAATCCTGTTTGTTTTGCAATTCTATTAAAGAGTGTATCCATTAATCCATCTCCTTTTCATAGTTGAATTTACCTTGTATTATACCATATTTTAATAATCAATGTCTAACA
>DIXX01000053.1:2913-3143 GCA_002428805.1 Cetobacterium sp. UBA6069 | reverse complement strand
AAAAAATTGTATAAAAAAAAGCTTGAGATTTAATCCCAAGCTTTATGTTAACAACTTTATTCCTTGGGAGCTCTCTTTTTGTAAGCAAAAATGAGTTCGTCCCAAAATTAAAAATTAATTTTTGGTTCCAACTCCCATAGGCATCATATTCATCATTGTAGTTTTTGATATTAAATTATAGTTCGTCATTTAACTACTCCTTCGATAAATTATTTTTAAGTATACTAACA
>DIXX01000053.1:1754-2620 GCA_002428805.1 Cetobacterium sp. UBA6069 | reverse complement strand
CCCATGTTCCCTGTAACACCTTTATTGCAATGTACTGCAATTTTTTTGTTTTTATCCAACTCTTTTACTTTTTCTCTTAAAGTTTCTAGAGGTATATTTATGGCATCCTCTATATGAGCCGCTTCATATTGAGATCTACTTCTAACATCTATAACCAAGAATTCATCTCTTTTTTCATCTAACTCTTTTGGAGTTACAATTTTATTTTTTCCGTTTATAGCATTATCCAAAATCATACCTGTGTAATTAACAGGATCTTTTGTTGTTGAAAATGGTGGTGCGTAAGCTAAATCTAAATGGAATAGTTGGTCTACTGTCGCTCCAAATGTTAAAAGTGTTGCAAAAACATCTATTCTCTTATCAACACCATTTTCTCCTAGCATCTGAACACCTAAAAGTTTTCCATTTTTTCTGTCAGCAATCGCTTTTATTACCATCTCTCTAGATGTTTCTAAATACTCTGTTTGATTTGGTTTTATGTTGTGAATTATCTCGATTGAATACCCTTTTTCTAAAGCTTCTTTCTCATCTAATCCAGTGCTAGCAAAGGCCATATCAAATATTTTGAAAATTGACGTTCCTAAAATCCCTTTAAACTCTAAATTTCCACCAGTAAGTCTATCTCCTAAAATACGACCCATCTTATTTGCTGTTGAACCAAGTGGAACATATGTTTCCTCTCCTGTTAAAAGTGAATAAGTTGTAGCACAATCTCCTGCTGCGTAAATATCTTTCAAGCTTGTCTCTAAGTGATTATTTACTTTTATTGCTCCACTTTTTCCTAACTGTATTCCTGATGATTTTAAAAACTCTACATTTGGAAGCACTCCAACCGCTGCTACTATAAAATCAACTTCTAAAGTTTC
>DIXX01000053.1:1031-1489 GCA_002428805.1 Cetobacterium sp. UBA6069 | reverse complement strand
TTAACACCTTTTTTAGCTAGATATTTTTCTAGATAGATACTTATTTCTGAATCCACTCTTCCTATACTAGAGCTCATCTCAATAACAGTTACCTCTATTCCTCTTTGAACTAAGTTTTCTACCATCTCAAGTCCAATATATCCAGAACCAACTATCAAAGCTTTTTTAGGTGATGTTTCATGAATAAACTTTTTTAATCTATCCCCTGTTTCAACATCTCTTATATAGAATATATTTTCATTATCAAAATCAATTTTTCTAGGTCTCGCTCCTGTTGTAACTACTAACTTATCATATGAATCTTCAAAAATTTCTCCTGTTATTTCATTTAAAATTTCTATCTTTTTTAAATCTGGATTTACAGATAAAACTTTATGATTTATGTTAAGTTTCATATTAAAACGAGATTCGAACCATTTAGCATCTCTTGGAGTTAAGTTTCCTCTTTTTATATAATC
>DIXX01000053.1:0-762 GCA_002428805.1 Cetobacterium sp. UBA6069 | reverse complement strand
TTTCTACGAGCTTTTGCTATAACAGATGTCCCCGCTGCAACTGCTCCAACTACAACTATCTTCATTTTTCCTCCCAAGTTTACTTAATTTTAATTACGCTTTTACAAAATACTCTCTTGTTTTATTAGATATTCCGACTAGTATTAACATCACAGGAACCTCTACTAAAACACCAACTACAGTTGCTAATGTAGCACCTGAATTCAATCCAAACAGAGATATTGATACTGCAACTGCTAACTCAAAGAAGTTACTCGCTCCGATCATTCCTGCTGGTGAAGCAATCTCATGAGGAAGTTTCCAAACTTTAGCCCATCCATATGCTAAGAAGAAAATAAAGAACGTTTGAATTATTAGCGGTATAGATATCAATAATATATCTAAAGGATTATCTATTATTTTTCTTCCTTGGAAAGAGAAAATTATTGTTAATGTTAATAGTAATCCTGTTATCGTTATTTTATCAAACTTTTTTATAAATATATTTCTAAAATAATCTAAGCCTCTTGATTTTATAATATAGTGTCTTGAAGTTGCTCCTAAAATTAATGGAATAACTACAAATAAAACAACTGAAAGAATTAGTGTATCATACGGAACAACAACATTATTTATTCCTAATAACAGTGCTACAATAGGTACAAATCCTATTAATAATATTAAATCATTCACAGCAACTTGAACTAAAGTATAAGCTGGATTTCCTTTTGTAAGTTGACTCCAAACAAAAACCATAGCTGTACAAGGTGCTGCTCCTAAAAG
>DIXX01000012.1:4027-4920 GCA_002428805.1 Cetobacterium sp. UBA6069 | reverse complement strand
ACAACATCTTAGATGGTACAGAAACTGTAATTTCAGGAGCTTCTTGTACAACTAACTGTTTAGCACCAATGGCTAAAGTATTAAACGACAACTACGGAATCGTAGAAGGTTTAATGACTACAATCCATGCTTACACTAATGACCAAAACACATTAGATGGACCACACGGTAAAGGAGATTTAAGAAGAGGAAGAGCTGCTGCTGCAAACATCGTTCCTAACACAACTGGAGCTGCAAAAGCAATCGGATTAGTAATCCCTGAATTAGCTGGAAAATTAGATGGAGCTGCTCAAAGAGTACCAGTTATAACTGGATCATTAACTGAGTTAGTAACTGTTTTAGAGAAGCCAGTAACTGTTGCTGAAATCAACGCTGCAATGAAAGCTGCTGCAAACGAATCATTCGGATACACTGAAGAGGAATTAGTATCTTCTGACGTTATCGGAATCGAGTTTGGATCTTTATTCGATGCAACTCAAACTAAAGTAATGACAGTTGGAGATAAGCAATTAGTTAAGACAGTTTCTTGGTACGATAACGAAATGTCTTACACTGCTCAATTAATCAGAACTTTAAAGTTATTCGTAGAAATCTCTAAGTAATTAGAATTCTAGGAAAAATAGAATAAACAGAATAGCGGGACTATCTAGTTCCGCTTTTTTTTAAGAAAATATAATCGAAAAATTTTGGGAGGTTCATGAAAATGGCAAAGAAAATTGTAACTGATTTAAGCGTAGCTGGAAAGAAAGTTTTAATGAGAGTAGATTTCAACGTTCCTATGAAAGACGGAAAAATCACTGACGAAAACAGAATCGTAGCTGCTTTACCAACTATAAAGTATGTTTTAGAAAACGGTGGAAAAGTAATAGCTTTCTCTCACTTAGGAAAAGTAA
>DIXX01000012.1:3567-3786 GCA_002428805.1 Cetobacterium sp. UBA6069 | reverse complement strand
CTAGAGGAGAAGAGTTAGAAACTGCTGTTGCTAACTTAAAAGATGGAGAAATCTTAATGTTCCAAAACACTAGATTCGAAGATTTAGAAGGTAAAAAAGAGTCTAAAAACGATCCTGAGTTAGGAAAGTACTGGGCTTCTTTAGGAGATTTATTCGTTAACGATGCATTCGGAACTGCTCATAGAGCTCATGCTTCTAACGTTGGAATCGCTGCTAACA
>DIXX01000012.1:0-3267 GCA_002428805.1 Cetobacterium sp. UBA6069 | reverse complement strand
ATACAGGAAAATCTCTTGTTGAAGAGGATAAAGTTGAATTAGCAAAATCATTACTAGAAAAAGCAGAAGGAAAAATCATTTTACCTATCGATACAGTAATCTGTAAAGAGTTCTCTAACGAAGCTCCTCATTCAGTTGTATCTGTAGACGCTATTCCTGCTGATGAGATGGGATTAGATGTAGGACCTGCTACAGTTAAATTATTCTCTGAGCAATTAGTTGGAGCTAAGACAGTTGTATGGAATGGGCCAATGGGTGTATTCGAAATGTCTAACTACGCTAAAGGAACTATCGGAGTTTGTGAAGCTATCGCTAACTTAGAAAACTCTACAACTATCATCGGTGGAGGAGACTCTGCTGCTGCTGCTATCTCTTTAGGATTCGCTGACAAGTTCTCTCACATCTCTACTGGTGGAGGAGCTTCTCTTGAGTACCTAGAAGGTAAAAAGTTACCAGGTGTAGAATCTATATCTAACAACTAAAAACAATTTAATTATAAAAGGACACTTTTAATGGTGTCCTTTTTTTTATACACTACTCAGCTTATATATTTTTAGAAATAAAAAAGAACTCCGGGGGGATGGAGTTCTTCTGGAATTTATTTTCTCAAATATATATTAGGGGGAATATATTAGAGAAAAGGATTTGTATAATTAGAATACCATTTTTTATGTTAAGTGTATATATACTTTTTTACACTTTTTTTATACAAAAAAAAGCATATTATAAAACACCTTATTTTTTAAGCCTTTTATCTAAAACAAACTCTATTAAACATCTTTGAATTTCTCTTACGGTAAGTGCATTTACTTTTCTAAGGTTTTTTATTGAATAGCTTTCTGTATCAGATATTATCAAATTATACTGCGCAATATCTTCCTCAGCATTAAATCTAAACTCTAAAAAAGATTGATAATAAAATTCAACATTTGGAAAAATCTCTTTTATAGCCCTAACAACCCTGTCATTGTATTGCTCATCTAAATTTCTAGATACACTTAATATTTTAAATCCTTTTACATACTCTTCTTCCATAAAAAATCTAGAAATAGCTCCTGTTAATCTCAAGACATCCGAATACATCATCTCAAGATTAATTTCTTTTAATATTTGCACTATTATATCTGCTAATCTTTGACATTTTAAAGAATATGGACTTTTCCTAACCCAAAGCACTCCATACTTTCGATCTAAATACCCTATAGCAAAATAACTCAAAATATAATTCTCTAACCTTTTCACTTCATTTTCATTTAATTCAAATATATCCTGAATTTTTGTTGAAAATTTACTAAAATAATCTTTAATCGGATAATCTAAAGACAGGCAGTATTTGCTTTTCATCACTATACTCTCTATTACTTTTTTTAAAGATTTAGATAAAGTTAGCTGAATCTTTAAAGTTTCTATTTTTCCACTTATCTCGCTATATTTTTCATCTGTATCTATATCAGAAGTATCATAAAGTAAGGCTCCTTTATGATGTTCAATTATCGCCATTGAATATATTGCATAAAATGTAAATATAGATTTACTTATTTTATAAACCTCTGTAATCTCTTTATACATTTTTACAAACTCTTTTTCATCTAATATATTAATCTCTTCTAGTAACTCTTTTCTTTTTCTAGATAAAAAATCTCTTTCTACAAATAATCGCATTAATTTTTCACATAAAATTTCTGTTACTTTTGTACTATTTGGCTCTTTTAGAAAAATACCTTTTGAATTTTTCGACTCTAAAAAAATACTGTTTTTTTCTAACAACTCTCTGACGCTCTTAAAATCTTTAATTGCAGTTGTTCTAGATACTCCTAACTCTTGCCTCTCTTTTTCTAAGTTGATATATCCTTTCAATAAAAATTTTATGCAATAAATATCTATTCTTTCATCGGATGTTAAAACATCTAATTTTGAAAAAAAATCAGCAAATCTATCCCCTGGATTTTTCAAACTATATATATTATTATTTTTTTTTACTCCATCTAGACCTTTTTCATTCAAGTATTCATTTAATGTATTAATATTTCTCTCTATCGAATTTATATCTAAATTGATATATTTTCTAATCTCATCTACATGCATATCCCCGTGCAATAAAATCTTTAAAAGTGTTATTGCTGCTGTTGACATAAAATCCCCCCTTTGTTCTTAAATATAGCTTTTCATTATTTCTAATTTACCCTCTATTAAAACCTCTTTATTTGCTGGAATAAAGTATGTATCTCCTTTTTTAACTTCATATTTTTGATTTTCTGAAATCAATACTCCCTCTCCATCTAATATAGAATAGATTTTAAAGTTTTTATATTCCATATCAATAAGTTTCCCATCTATTAATAATCTATCAATTGAGAAGTACTCTCCTCTTATTAACTCCTCTACTGTTGCATCTCCTTTTTTTATCTTCTCTCTAGAAGATTCTGAGCTGATTACAACCTCTTCTCCAAACTTTATAACATCCATAGCTTTATCTAAATGTAACTCTCTTTTTACTCCATTTACCTCTCTGTCAAAATCATATATTCTATAAGTTGTATCTGAATTTTGCTGAATCTCACATATCAATATAGAGCCTTCTAAGGTCCCGTGAACAACTCCTGGTTTTACATCTATAAAATCCCCTTTTTTAACTTTAACTTCGTTAAATAGGCCTTTAAAATCTTTTCTATCCACCTTCTCTTTATATATTTCTGGTGTTATCTCTTTTTTTAATCCTAAAATCAGCTTAGCGTCTTCACTCGCTTCCATAACATACCAAACTTCACTTTTACCAAATTCTTTTTCTACTCTTAAAGCATACTCATCACTTGGATGAACCTGAACTGATAACTTATCATTAATATCTAAATATTTTATTAAAAGAGGGAACTTCTCTCCATACTTCTCTACTATCTCTTTACCTACAAGATCTTTCCCAAACTTTTGGAACAATCCCTCTAAAGATTCTCCTTCTAATTTACCATTTTCAACATAAGACATTCCCGATGGATGACAACTAACTTCCCAAGATTCTCCATATAACTCTTCACTAGGTAAATTGAAACCTAAAGTCTCTTCAAATCCTCTTCCACCCCATACTTTCTCTACTAAATTTTTCTTAAATTTTAATAAGTACATTCTGCCTCCCACAATTTATATAAATGTTATTTTCATACTAGATATAAATACCACAATCCCTTTTATTGTAACTCTATTTCTTATAAAAGTAAACAAAAAAAGAGGAAAAACTTTTCCTCTTTTACACTTTTATTCCTGTTATAGGCT
>DIXX01000051.1:10317-11152 GCA_002428805.1 Cetobacterium sp. UBA6069 | reverse complement strand
GATAAATACAATATAATCGTTTTATAAGAATAATAAAAATGTATTCGCTAAACAAAATAGAGAGAGGTTTTTTAGATTAGTCAGGAGGATATATGATACATGTAAATAAAGAGAATAAAGAGTTTCATCTTCAAGGACCAAATACGAGTTACATATTCAACGTTATGAAAAATGGTGGATTAGGAAACCTTTATTTTGGAAAAAAAATAAGACATAGAGATAGCTTCAAACACTTTTTCTATCAGCCAGAGGTAGGAATCGGAATAATAGCTCATCACGAAGATGATCCAGGGTTTTCTTTAGAGTATTTAAAGCAAGAGTACCCATCTTATGGAACAACAGATTTTAGAAAACCAGCTTTCGAGTTAGAATCAGAGGATGGTAGTAGAATCAGTGATTTCGTTTATAAGGGTTATAGAGTATATAAAGGAAAAGAAAAGTTAGCTGGACTGCCTTCAACTTATGTTGAGAGTGAAGATGAAGCTACAACTTTAGAGATAGAGTTAAAAGATGAGGTTTTAAATTGTAAACTATATCTGACATACACTGTTTATGAAAATAGAGATGTTATAACTAGAAACGCTAGATTCGTAAATCATGGAGATGAGAAAATCGATATAAACAGAGCTATGAGTTTTGCTCTTGATCTACCTGATTATAACTACGAGATGATACATCTATCGGGAGCTTGGGCAAGAGAGAGATTCATCAAAACTAGAAAGTTAGAAGTTGGATCACAATATATAGATAGTACTAGAGGAGCGAGCAGTGCTCACCAAAATCCATTCGTAATACTAAAGCGTCCTAATACAAATGAAGACGCTGGAGAGTGTAT
>DIXX01000051.1:2048-10057 GCA_002428805.1 Cetobacterium sp. UBA6069 | reverse complement strand
ACAAGAGTTACTATGGGAATAAATCCATTTGACTTTAAATGGGAGTTAAATCCAGGAGAGAGCTTTACTACACCAGAAGGAATAATAGTTTACAGTGAAAATGGAATGAACGAGATGAGTAAAACTTTCCATAAGCTATTCCGTGAGAGAGTTGCTAGAGGTGAGTGGAGAGATAAAGAGAGACCAATCTTAGTTAATAACTGGGAAGCGACATATTTTGACTTTGATGAGGATAAAATTGTAGCGATGGCTTCAAAGGCGAAAGATTTAGGATTTGAGCTTTTCGTTTTAGATGATGGATGGTTTGGAAAGAGAAATGATGATAAAACATCTTTAGGAGATTGGTTCCCGAATTTAGATAAGTTACCTAATGGAATTAAGGGCTTAGGAGAGAGAGTCGTAAATGAAGGAATAAGATTTGGTCTTTGGTTTGAACCAGAGATGATCAGTAAAAACAGTAAACTTTATGAAGAGCATCCAGATTGGATACTAGGTGTTAGCAATAGAAAATTATCTATGGGAAGAAACCAGTATATTCTAGACCTTTCAAAACCAGAGGTAAGAAAGTATATTGTAGATATTTTATCAGAAAGATTCTCAGAAGCTCCAATATCTTATGTAAAGTGGGATATGAATAGAAATATGACAGAGGTTACTTATAGAGACTTACCTCATAAATATATCTTAGGACTTTATGAAATTTTAGAAACTTTAACAAAAAACTTCCCACACATTCTATTTGAATCGTGTGCTTCTGGAGGGGGAAGATTTGATGCGGGGATGCTACACTATATGCCACAAGTTTGGACAAGTGATGACACAGATGCGATTGTGAGATTAAACATTCAGCATGGAACGTCACTAGCTTATCCACTTATAAGTATGGGAGCTCATGTATCAGATATACCAAATCACCAAACAGCTAGAAAAACTAGTTTAGAAACTAGAAATAATGTTGCAGCTTTTGGAAACTTTGGTTATGAACTAGATCTTTTAAAGTTTGATGAAGAGACTGGTGCGAATGTAACTAAATATTTAGATTTTTATAAAAACAACAGAAAGTTAATACAGTTTGGAGATTTCTATAGATTGGAAAGTCCATTTGAAGGTAATAGCGCAGCTTGGATGGTTGTAGATAAAGAGAAAAATGAAGCCTTAGTTGGACACTTCACAATCTTAGCATCACCAAATCCAGGATACAATGCAAAAGTGATATTAAAGGGGTTGAATCCAGATAAAAAATACTCGATCAATGGTGAGTTCGAAGCTTATGGGGATGAGCTGATGAATGTTGGAATTGTTTTCCCTCAACCAGATAGATATTTTTCAAAGGATTCAGAAACACAAGATTTTAAAAGCAGAGTTTTCAAGTTAAAAGAAGTTAAATAGTCATTTATAAAGATTCACGGGAGGAGTAACAATGGTTAGTTTAAAAATGAAGTTATCATACGGTTTAGGTGCTCTTGGAAAAGATTATGCTTGTGCAATAGTTTATATATTCTTAATGTATTACTTTACAGATGTTTTAGGATTAGCTCCAGCATTTGTAGGAACACTGTTTTTAGTTGCTAGAATGTGGGATGCTGTAAACGATCCTGCTATGGGGATGCTTGTAGATAATACAAGAAGTAAGTGGGGAAAATTTAGACCTTGGATTATGATAGGAACGATTTTAAATGCTATCACAGTTGTTGGAATGTTTACAAAGCCAGAGGCTTTTGCAGGGAAAAGTTTATATATCTATATCTCAATAATGTATATACTTTGGGGAATGACTTATACAATTATGGATATACCTTTCTGGTCAATGATTCCATCTCTTTCAAGTGATAAAAAAGAGAGAGAAGAGATCGCTGTTGTTCCAAGAATATTTGCAAGTTTAGCTTGGTTATCACTAGGAAGTTTTGGATTACCACTTATCGCTTTTTTAGGAAAAGGCGATGAGGGAAGAGGGTTCTCACTATTATCTTTAGGAATAGCAGCTGTATTTATCTTAACTTCAATTATAACTGTAATGAACGTTAAAGAGCAAGTTGTGAGTAAAAAAGCTAGTGAAAAGATAAACCTTAAAGAGGCTTTTAGACTAATCTTAAAAAATGATCAATTAGTGGCGTTAATAGGAACAGTTTTAATGTTTAACTTAATGGCTCAAATATCTGGTGGAGTTGCAATATACTACTTTAAATATGCTGTTGGAATTGAAAAACTATTCTCTGTGTTCACAGGGTTCTCTGGTCTTGCAGAGATTGGATCACTGCTGATGTTCCCTATTCTTTCTACTAAAATTGGAAGAAAAAAGGTGTTCTTCTTGGCTTGTGCTCTTCCAGTAATAGGATTCTTAATGCTATTCTTCTCTGGAGTAATAGCTCCAGGAAACGCTACTTTAATAGCAATATCTGGAATTGTAGCAAAGTTAGGTTCTGGATTAACACTTGGAATTTCAACTGTAATGTTAGCAGATGTTGTTGACTATGGAGAGTTCAAATTTGGTTCGAGAAACGAAAGTGTAATCTTCTCAGTTCAAACTTTACTTGTAAAATCAGCTTCAGCTGTAAGTGGATGGTTAATTGGTATGGGACTATCAATGGTTGGATATGTACCAAATGTAACTCAAACAGCATCAGCGATTCTAGGAATAAAATATTTAATGATAGTGTTCCCAATTTTACTTTCAATTTGTGGATATGTAATCTATAGAAAGTACTATAAATTGAACGGTGAATACTATGATGAGATAGTAGAAACAATTAGAGTAAAAAGAGAAGTAGAAGCTTAGAAAAATAACCCCCTCAGTTCATTCTGAGGGGGTTTTTGTTATCCTATGAAAATAGGTGTATCTAAATTTTCTAAAAGATTTAAACCAGTTCTATTTGTTATTTTCTCCATAAAGAATGAACGACTTAGATTTCCCATTATAACTAAATCTGATTTATTAGCTGCAAAATAGAAATCTTCAAGAGATTCAAACTTTGAACTGAATGGGATGATGTCTCCACTATAACCTTTATTTTTTAAAAGTTCTAAAAGATGGTGTTTTTCATATTCACAGTTCCAAGTTAAAATTGGGAAGCTTTCTAAATCTGGGTTAGGGAATAGATTTAAAAAGTTGTAAACACTTTTGTTAACTTTTATTCCATCGTTTGATATTATTGAGATATTTTCAAAGCTAAGAGGTTTGCCTCTTAAAACAATAATTGGTCTAAATGATATTTTTAATAGCTCTAAAAATATATCGTTTAGATATGAAGACTGCTCAAGCATCAAAAGATCTGCGGTTTTTAAAAGTGTTTTCACTTCGTCAACTCCAACCTCTGACTGAATTAATAGCTCTGTACCTATATTATATTTCAAAAATTTTGCTTTTATCTTAGCGATAAACTCGTCCTCCATCTCGTTTAAAACAAAAGCAGCTTCACCCGAGTTTAAAAGAGATTCGCTGATGGGTGCTCTATACGCAATGTCACGAATATATAGAGGTACTAGTTGAAATCCAAAATGTGATTTAAGGTGCTCATAACTTTTTAAAATAAGATCTAGATTGTTTCCATTTTTTAATAATAAAACGACTTTTTTCATAATATATCCCTCCTAAATGTAGTTTCTCTAGTTCCTTTCTTCTAAAAAAAGAGGAGTTTCCTTTTAAATAAAGTTGGAAAAGTTAAAGGAATGAGATATAATTTTTGTATTAAGACTAATGTAATAGAAAATAAAAAGTGAGGTGAAATTTTGGTGAGCTTTTTTAACTTTAGAAAAATTCAGGAGATTTTTAAAAATATTTCAGAGAATATAGGGCTTATTTTTGAACAAAATGAGGGTAGAAACGAGATGTGTAAAATTTGTGGTAAAAGTGTGGGTAACAATGATTTTTCAGTTCAGTTTGAAGATGATTCAGAGGATGAGTTGAGCTCGAGATGTCTATATTGTAATAAAACATTTATAAAAGCAAAAGAGAGGATTTCAAGATAGTCCTCTCTTTTTCATCTATTTAAAATAACTAATTTTTACCGTAAAGTCTTTTTTCAATCTCTTTTATGAATCTTTTAAGGACGAATATTCTAGCGTAATATTTATCATTGGCGGGAACTACATGCCAAGGAGCATAGGTCGTAGAAGTTCGAGATATCATATCTTCGATTGCTGAGTTATAATCCTTCCACTTCTCACGATTTCTCCAATCCTCCTCTGTTATTTTCCATTTTTTCTCGGGTGTATTTTCACGCTCTTTAAAACGTTTCAGTTGTTCATCTTTTGAGATTTGTAACCAGAATTTTAAAACGATAGCTCCATCATCTACCCACTGCTTTTCAGTATCGTTTATCTCAGAGTATGAACGTTTCCACTCATAGTTTGTAGCAAACTTTTCAATACGCTCTACAAGGACTCTTCCATACCAAGTTCTATCAAAGATAGAGATGTGTCCGTTTCGAGGAATCGCTTTCCAGAATCTCCACAGATAGTGGTGATTTTTTTCGATTGTACTCGGAGCAGCAACAGGAATAACATCATAACCTCTAGGATCCATACGTCCAACTAACCTTTTGATATTTCCACCCTTTCCAGCAGCGTCCCATCCTTCGTAAGCTATAATAACTGGAATACGTCGAATATATATTTCGTGGTGTAAATCATATATTTTCTTTTGTAATTTTTCCAACTCTTTTTGATACTCTTTTTTATCTAAAGCTTTATCTAAATCTACCTTATCTAAAGAGAATGGTTTTTTATAAGGTAAAAGAACATCATCAGGTCTAGTTTCTTTCATATTTAACTGACTCTCTATTTTTTCTACAATAATTCTGAAAATCTCTGATTTAGCTCCATAGATACTATCTGAAGATACAACATTCCAACCACAGTCAAAGTTGTTTGTACGTTCTAAGATATCCTCCCACGTTCCAGCTATATTTTTATAGTTGAAATTTTGTTGCCAAGCAGAAGGAGTTACTTTCCAAGATTGAGCTGGATTTTTCTTCGCTTTTAAGAATCTTTTTTTCTGAGTTTTTTTAGATACATGTAGGAAAAACTTTATAATAAGCATCCCACTTCTTAAAAGTCCACGCTCAATTTTATTGATCTCTTTACATCTTCTTGTAATATTAGTTTCTTCTGAAAAAGCATGATCATACCAAGACTTATCAAAGATATGGAAATCCCCTTTTCCAGGAATGTTTTCAATATAGGGTTTTAGAGGCAGAGAACTGCTTTCTAAAGGATGATTATGACTCACAACTTTATAGCCTCTAGGGTCTAAAGTGAGTAGGATATCGTTTATAACAGCACCTTTTCCAGAAGCTTCAAGACCTTCAAAAATAATTAAAACAGGAATACCTTTTTCTTTTGTAGCTCTTTGGAGTTCACCAAGTTTTAGCTTTAAAGGCTCAATACTTTTTTCAAACTCTTTTCTTTTCATTTTAAGACAACTTTCATTAGTTAAAATACCCATAAAAAATCCTCCTTAAATTTTAGCAATTCATATTGATTAAGATTGTTTCTCTTTGTAATCTAAAAGGTGTTTGATCATCAGATCATAACGAGCTGGAAACTTTTTGCTGTTGTTTCTAAAATATTTCTGCATAATTTCTAAATCCTCAATTTTTGCAAAATCTTCTAAATTCTTTATATCGTTCTCTTGAAGAAGAGATATAATTTTTGGACTGATACCTTGTGAGAAGTTTACATTTAATTTTTTGTTTAAATATTTTCTAAGAGACGTAGAGTTGATTTCAATCTCATGAAGAGTGTTGCCCTCAATAGTAGAAAGAACTCTTTTCTCATATTCGTTTATCTCTTTAGAGATACTTTCAAACTCTCTGTCGGCTATTTCTAAAAATCCAGCTAGAAGTTTAAAACGTCTTTTTATATCGGGTGGTAGTTGACCACTAAATTTATAGTTTTTATCGTGTTCAACCTCTGCCCAAGCATGCTGCAGAATTGTTCTCACTTGAATTTCAAATTTCAAATCACGAAATCGTTCAAATTCAGGAAGAAGCAGAAGACTTTCAGGAAGAGTTCCAACAAGGTGAATAGATTTATATCCAACTTTATCCTCTCCGAGATTGTCACTTTTGTCTTCACTGTTGCTTTCATCGATAGAGAAAATACTTCTCAAATAGTTTTCAACGATTTTGGTTTCACTTTCTAAGAAGGTTATAACACGTAAACCACAAAGGTCAGTTGCTAAGTCTAAAGAGGTATAGCCTTTTCGCTCTATTTTCTTTTGAAGACTCTCACGTGTTTTAGCACGGCTAGTGATTGAGTGATATACGATTTTCTCTTTTTCAAAGGAGTGTTTAAGAAAACGTTCTAATCTTTTACCCATTTTTCTGTAGAGTTCTCTGTTTTTTTTATAATAATTTAAAATTTGAAATTGACTAAAATTAATATTTTCCATAATTCCCATCCTTTAAACAAAAATATATACTATAGTTATATCACGAAATTTAGAAAATCCTTGTTTTTTTTATTTTATAGTGCTACAATACCTGCAATAATATCTAGGAAAAGTAGAGTTCCACAGAAACCTGTGGAATTTTTTTTTATAGAAATAGGAGGTTTGAATGAACGAGAAAAGAGAGAAGTTTAGTAACAGAATTGGATTTATTTTATCATGTGTAGGAGCAGCTATAGGGCTTGGAAATATTTGGCTTTTCTCTTGGAAGTTAGGAACATATGGTGGTGGAGCTTTTTTAATTCCATACTTTATATTTATGGCGTTATTTGCGTATATAGGTTTAGTTGGTGAGATATCTTTTGGTAGAATGATGAAAAAGGGTGTTTTAGGTGTGGGAGACCTTATGCAAAAGAGAGGAGTTCCACTGGCGAAAATCTGGCCAATCCTACCAATAGCCTCTGTAGCGGGAATATTTACATTCTATGTTATAGTTTTTGGATGGATAATAAAATATTTTGTGACATATTTGACACTAGATGTTGCAACAATAAATTTCGAACAATATTTTAGTAGTTTTGCTGGAAACGCCGAATCTATAGTTTGGCACTTTATTGCAGTATTAATCAGTATTGGAGTTATATCGTTAGGAGTTATAAAAGGTATAGAAAAGATAAATAAGGTTGTAATGCCTTTAATGTTTATGATTTTCTTTGGGCTTATGATAAGATCACTAACTCTTCCTGGAGCTATGGAGGGAGTGAAGTATCTTTTAAATCCAGATTGGGATAAGCTTATGAATCCTGTAACTTGGGTTATGGCACTTGGACAGGCTTTCTTTACGGTTGGTGTGAGTGGGTCGGCACTTCTTGTGTATGGAAGTTATTTAGATAAGGATGTGAATATATCTACAAGTGTTATTCAAACATGTATTTTAGATACTTTAGCAGCTCTTATGGCAGGATTTATAATAATACCAGCGGCATTTGCTTTTGGATTTAATCCTGGAGCGGGTCCTAGCTTACTGTTTATAACACTACCATCTGTTTTTAACAACATTCCAGGTGGGAAAATTTTAGGAATTATTTTCTTTTTAAGTGTTATCTTTGCAGCGGTTTCTTCGGCTATAAATCAGTTGGAGGTTCCAGTTGAAGCAGCTATGCAAAAGTTCGGGATTTCAAGAATTAAAGCGAGTGTTATCGTTGGGATGGGGCTATTCTTCATAGGTTTACCACTAGATTTAAATATGAATCTATTTGGTGCTTTTGCAGATTTTATGACGATATATCTAATACCTTTAGGTGCTCTTTTAGTTTTAGGATTCTATTTCTATGGTGTGAAAGCTGAAGCTATAGAGTATGAGATAGATTGTGGTTCGAACTATAAGATAGGAAAGTATGTTGTAAAAATAGGAAAATATATATTTGTTCCTGGAGTTATAATAATACTGATTTNNGGAGGGATAGGGTAAGAGGCTTAAATTATAAAAAGTGGATTGAGATTTCAATCCACTTTTTCAATTATATAAAGCTTTAACACTTTACCAGAAAATACCATTCCGATTTTGATAATCTTTTTTATTCCACGCTCTCGCAATCCTGTTTCATAGACTTTTTTATCT
>DIXX01000051.1:349-1864 GCA_002428805.1 Cetobacterium sp. UBA6069 | reverse complement strand
CATAGACTTTTTTATCTATCTGAGCCAAAGCCTCTGCTCCTGCTGCATCAAAATCAGCTGTTGCTGCTGAGTTTGCTACTTTAAATTCAAATATATACCCGATTCCACTTTTATCACGTGGCTCTAAGGCTAAATCATAACGGCCTAATCCCTCTTCACGGTTAGAGTGTATATAAAAACTATTATCTAACCCTATCATCATTCCAAGGATTAAGTTATGATAAAACTTTTCTTGCTTCGCTCCATCTAAATAACTCATACTTGCCTGAAATAAGCTATTTATTCTAGATTCAATCGAATCATTACCATGAATCTTTCCTGCTATTAAAGCATTTTCTAAAATTACAAAACTACTTTCACCCTCGAAATCAACAATCTCTATAAATGTCGTTCTGAAGTAATCTCTTACCTCTTCATTCGGTATTCTAAGATAATACTCTCTTCGTCTTTCTCCAACTCTATCTATTGTTAAATATCCTGCTGAAAACATTAAATATAACACCGTACTATTTTTATATTTTTGACCAAATATCATATTATCATCTAAAATAGTTCGTGCAGTTCCACCTCTTAACAACTCATAAAATATATCATTTACCCCCTCATCTGCACCTTTTAAAAGTTGCATAATAAGAGTGTTAGCACTCGTATTTACCCAGTAAGATATTAATTTTCGGGATTTCGTATAATTTATAATACTCCAAGGATTATAGATTTTTTGGTCTCCAAATGTATATCCATTATACCAATTTTTAGCAGAGTCCAAAGTTATTTCTAAATTATAATGCTTTAAAATAGTTTCTACTTCACTTTCAGTCATACCAAAATAATTAAAATCTTCTGTCAATAAGCTACTTACCTCTAGATTGTTTAAACTAGAAAATATAGACTCTTTTGCCACTCTAAGAATCCCAGTAACTACTGCAAAAGAGATTGGTGCATCCTTTAAAGCTTCACCATAAAAATCTCCGATTAAATCTTTGACCTCTTCATAGTAACCTTTTTCATAAGCTACTATCATTGGAGAATCGTACTCATCTATTAGTAGTACAGGTTTTATTCTAGAGTATTTATATATAATGTCGCTCAGAAACCTTAAAGCTCTTGAAAGGTCTGTATCAGGAGTTCCTAGCCAAACTTTATCAAAATACATCTGCTCTTTCATATTTAGTTTTTCTCTAAGATCTTCATATTCATTATATAAATCACTCAAAACCGAGCTGAACTTTTGTAAAAATTTAGAGTAATTTTCTCCGTTAATACCCTTTAATGTCAAAAATATCACTGGGAATTTTCCTGCTTCTGACATATATTTACTCTTCTCTATATTTAAACCTCTAAAAAGTTCAATGTTTTCTGAGGCATCTTTCTTATCTAAAAAGTACTTCAAGGTACTCATATTTAGAGTCTTACCAAAACGTCTTGGCCTACAAATTAATGTAACTTCTGCTTTTTTTTCTAAAATTTCCTCTATAAATCCTGTTTTATCGACATAGTAGTAATTTTCTCTTATCA
>DIXX01000051.1:0-152 GCA_002428805.1 Cetobacterium sp. UBA6069 | reverse complement strand
TAATTTTCTCTTATCAACTTTTTAAAATCACTCACACCGACTGGTAATTTTTTTCTCTCCATACTTTCCACCACCTTTTCTTTAGGATATTATAGCATATTCTATAATTTTTGGAAATCTAGATAAAATTGTAGTATACTCTTTATTATAGA
>DIXX01000085.1 GCA_002428805.1 Cetobacterium sp. UBA6069 | reverse complement strand
AATTTATGGATTCAGACTTTTTATTAAAGAATGATATTAGTAAAAAGTTATACGAATATGCAGAAAAAATGCCAATATTTGATTATCACTGCCATCTTAATCCAAAAGAGATTGCAGAAAATAAAAGCTATGAAAATATAACACAAATTTGGCTTTATGGTGACCATTACAAGTGGAGAGCTATGAGATCAAATGGAATAGATGAAAAGTATATAACAGGAGCTGCAACTGATTTTGAAAAGTTCTTAGCTTTTGCAGAGACTATGGAGTACGCTTATGGAAATCCACTTTTCCATTGGTCACATTTAGAGTTAAAAAGATACTTTGGAATTGAAGAGGTTTTAAATAGAAAGACAGCTGAGGTTATTTGGAAGAAAGCGAATGAACTTTTACAAACAGAGGAGTTCAGAGCTAAAAAACTTATTGAAAGATCAAACGTAAAAGCTCTTTGTACAACTGATGATCCAATCGATACATTAGAGTATCATAAAGAGATTTTAAAAGATGAAAACTTCAAAGTTAAAGTTCTTCCAACATTTAGACCCGATAAGGCTATCTACTTAGAGAAAGATGATTATCTAATCTGGCTTAACAACTTAGAAAAAGTATCTGAAGAAAAAATAGAAACTTTTGAGAAGCTAGTAGCGGTTTTAGAAACTAGAGTAGAATATTTCAAAGCGAATGGATGTCTAGTTACAGACCATAGCTTAGAAGCACCATTTTTCAATAGAGATACTGAAAATAAAATAGAAGATATTTTCAAGAAAAGATTAGCAGATGAAAAGCTGACTAAAGAAGAAGCAGATATCTACAAAACAGAGATATTCTTAGCTCTTGGAAAAATTTATTATAAAAATGATTTAGGAATGCAACTACACATGGGTGCTCTTAGAAATAATAACGAAAGAATGTTTAAAAAACTAGGTGCAGACGTTGGTTTTGATTCAATAGCAGATAATAACTATGGAGAGGTTTTATCAAAGTTATTAAATAGTTTAGATAAAGATGGAGAGCTTCCAAAAACAATTCTATACTGTTTAAATCCAAAGGACAACGAAGTTCTTGGAACAATGATTGGTAATTTCCAAAATAGTGATACTCCAGGAAAGATTCAATTTGGATCTGGATGGTGGTTTAATGATCAAAAGGATGGAATGATTCGTCAAATGACAGCTCTATCTCAACTGGGACTTTTAAGAAGATTTGTGGGAATGCTTACAGACTCTAGAAGTTTCCTATCTTACACAAGACACGAGTACTTCAGAAGAATACTTTGCAACCTTATAGGAACTTGGGTAGAAGATGGAGAGATTCCATATGATGAGGAGATTCTGAAAGCTATGATTGAAGAGATCTGTTTTGAGAATGCAAAGAACTATTTTAAGTTAGAAATTTAATTAATATACAGAAAATAAAGGAGGCAAAAGTGAAATTATCATTTAGATGGTATGGAGAAAACGATCCAGTTAAACTGGAATATATAAAACAGATTCCTACAATGGATAGCATCGTAACAGCTATATACGACGTTCCAGTTGGAGAGGTTTGGCCAATGGAGAAGATATTAGCTTTAAAGGAAACAGTTGAGAAAGCTGGATTAAAATTTGATGTAATAGAGAGTGTTCCTGTTCATGAGGATATCAAATTAGGTATTGGAAGAAGAGATGAGTTAATTGAAAACTACAAGCAAAACATAAGAAACTTAGGTGCTGCTGGAGTTAAAGTTATATGCTACAACTTTATGCCAGTATTTGACTGGACTAGATCACAGTTGGATAAAGAGTTAGAAGATGGATCAACAGCTCTTGTATATTATAAAGATCAAGTTGATGCTTTAGATCCATTAAACAGTAACTTATCTTTACCAGGATGGGATTCAAGTTATACAAAAGAAGAACTAGCAGAGCTATTTGCAGGGTATAAAAATATAGGAGCAGAAGGATTGTGGGCTAACTTAGAGCACTTCTTAAAAGAGATAATTCCAGTTGCTGAAGAAGCGGATGTTGATATGGGTATTCACCCGGATGATCCACCTTGGCCAATCTTCGGGCTTCCAAGAATCATAACTTCTGAGGAAAGCATCGATAGATTATTAAATATCGTAGATAGCAAAAACAACGGATTAACTCTTTGTACAGGATCTTTAGGGTGTGCTAACTTCAACAATATGGAAAAATTAGTAGATAAATACAGTGCAATGGGAAGAATTCACTTTATGCACGTAAGAAATGTAAAGCTTCTAGAAGATGGTGTAAGTTTTGAAGAATCAGCTCACTACTCGGGATGCGGATCATTAGATATAGTTAATATTTTAGCAGCACTTCATAAAAATAACTTCACAGGATATTTAAGACCAGATCATGGAAGAATGATTTGGGGAGAAACAGGGAAACCAGGATATGGATTATATGATAGAGCACTTGGAGCAAGTTATATAACTGGAATCTGGGAAACTCTTTCTAAGTTAAAGTAACATTCATTAACAAAAGGAGACAGAACATGAAATTAAACTTAAAGGATATAAAAAATATAGATGGTTCATTAGGGGTAATTGTACCAGCATATGATGTTGAAAAAGTAAAAGAAGAGACATTAAAAACGCCAAAGTGGTTACACTTTGGTGCTGGAAATATCTTTAGAGCATACATGGGGAAAGTAGCACAAGTTTTAATTGAAAAAAAATTAGAGAATACAGGTATTATTGTAGCAGAAAGCTTCGATACTGAGATTATTGAAAAAGCTTATACACCATTTGATAATTTGACTATCTTAACGACGTTAAATAAAAATGGAGATTTTAAAAATGAGATTTTAGGAAGCATTGTAGAATCTATTAAAGCTACAAATGAGAATTTCGTAGCTTTAGAAGAAATTGTGAAAAATCCATCTTTACAAATGATGAGTTTCACAATAACTGAAAAAGGATATAATTTAAAAGATCCAGCAGGAAACTACTTTGGTGTTATTTTAGAAGATTTTAAAGATGGATTTAACTCTCCAAAGCATGTAATGACTTTAATTACAAGATTACTTTATTCAAGATTTAAAACTAATGGAGCTCCAATAAGTTTAGTTAGTATGGATAACTGTTCTGGAAATGGAGACAAGATAAGAGAGGCTATCTTAGAAATAGCTTCGGCTTGGAACACTAATGGGATAGTTGAGACTGAGTTTTTAACTTACTTAAAAGATGAATCTAAGGTTGCTTATCCTGTGACTATGATTGACAAGATAACTCCAAGACCAGCTGAAGAGGTTAAAATAGCTCTTGAAAAACTTGGATTTGAAGATATGTCACCAGTTGTTACAAATAGAAATAGTTTCGTAGCTCCTTTTGTTAATGCAGAAATTCCTGAGTACTTTATAGTTGAGGATAAGTTCCCTAACGGAAGACCAAAGTTAGAAGAGGCAGGAGTATTTTTAACAGATAGAGAAACTGTTGAAAAAACAGAGAAAATGAAAGTTACAACTTGTTTAAACCCTCTACATACAACACTTGCAATATTTGGGTGTATCTTAAATAAGAAATCGATTTATGATACTGCAAGTGATGAGGATTTAAATAGATTAATAAAAGAGGTTGGTTACAACGAAGCTTTACCAGTGGTACAAAGCCCAGGAATAATCGATCCAAAAGCTTTCATAGACGAGGTTATAGATGAAAGATTCTTAAATCCGTATATTCCAGATCAACCAGAAAGAATAGCTACAGATACTTCTCAAAAGATAGCTATTAGATTTGGAGAGACTATAAAGTCATATATGGCTGATGAAAATTTAGATGTTAAGTCGTTAAAATATATTCCACTAGTTTTAGCTGGATGGTTTAGATATCTTTTAGGGGTAGATGATAAGGGGTTAGAAAGATCAATTAGTAGCGACCCGATGCTAGAGATGCTTAAGAATGAATTAAGTGGAATCGAGTTTGGAAAACCAGAAACTTATACTGGACAACTAAAAAATGTACTTCAAAATGAAAGAATATTTGGAGTTAATTTAGAAGAAGCTGGTCTTTCAGAACTAATAGAAAATTATTTTGTAGAAATGTTATCTGGGGAGGATGCTGTTAGAAA
>DIXX01000005.1:1228-2823 GCA_002428805.1 Cetobacterium sp. UBA6069 | reverse complement strand
AGGGGATTCTTGGGAAGTAATTACTTTTACTAGCTAATTATATTTACCAAGCTCTAAGGGCAGTCCTACCCTCTAATTGATTTAATTCCCTCTGTTAATATATTTATACTTGCATTGTAGTCTCTATCTACTGAATTATCACAGCTTGGACACTCAAACACCCTATCTGTTAACTTTAAGTCAGCTTTGTAGTATCCACAACAAGAACAAGTTTTTGAAGATGGAAACCATCTATCTATTTGATGAATAGTTCTTCCATACATAATACCTTTTGTTTTTAGCATTTGTACAAAATACCCAAAACCACAATCTAGTATTGCTTTCGCCAACTTTTTATTCTTGCTCATTCCTTTTACATTTAAGTCTTCTAAATAAATTGATTGATTTTCTCTAATTAATTTAGTTGTTAACTTGTGCAAAAAGTCGTTTCTGATATTAGTTATTCTTTCATGTAGTGTTGCTATTTGTAGTCTAAGTTTTTCATAATTCTTACTAGCTCTGCTAGGTTTTTTTGACAATTTTCTTTGAAGTTTTTTCAATCTAGCTGTATACTTCCACAATGGCTTTGGAGCAAAGTATTTTTCATTATCAGAAGTAAAAGCAAAAATCTTCAATCCTAAATCAACTCCGACTTCTTTTTCTATTCTTGGCAATTGCTCACTACTTTCATCTACTGTAAAAGAAACGTAGTATTTGTTAGTTGCAGATTTTGACACAACAGCACTCAAAACCCTACCTTTTATATCTCTACTATTAGAGTATTCTACGAATCCAACTTTTGGGATGTATATTTTTCCATCTTTTATCTTTATAGTTGTTGATTTATAGCTATCTCTTGGGTTTTTCTTGCTTTTGAATCTAGGGAATTTGCAATGCCCTTTGAAAAACATTGTAAAAGTATTATCTAATTGCTTCAAAGTTTGTTGCAGAGCAGTCGAATCAACTTCTGTTAAAAACGTATCAGTTTTTTTAATCTGTGTTAAAATACTGCTCATTTTTGTATAATTTAACTTTTCTCCGAACTCTTTGTATCTAAACTCTTTTAATGCTAAAAATCCATTCCAAGTGTATCTGCAACAAGATATTGTTTTATTTATTATTGCGATTTGTTCTAAGTTTGGATATATTCTATATTTGTACCCCTTTATTTTTTTCACCTCCTCTTTATAAATTAAGTATACTATATTTTTAAATATAAGTCAACTATTATTTTTATTTATTTTTTCGTGCCCGTATCCCTCAGCTGAAGCAAAGGGTATTGGGCACAGACTTAATAAGTTGAAGATTCTGTCAATATTTTTTTAAAATAATTTTAAATGTGAGATGAGAGCTTTGCTCGAAATCGAACGAACTTATGCTCGTTAGAGCAGAAGTCTGTCTTTTGACCTTTAAATACCTTTAATATAACCTTTAATACCTTTGTTCTTGCTGTTAACCATTGATAACACTGGGTTAGATTAAGTTTTGTATCGCAAAAATACGACAATTTATCGCAAAAAAACGATATGTTTATCGCAGTTTTACGATACTTTATCGCAAAAATACGATAACATTGATTGACAAAAGACTGTTTGTGTGCTATAATATATGTAAAA
>DIXX01000005.1:0-989 GCA_002428805.1 Cetobacterium sp. UBA6069 | reverse complement strand
TTGAATACAAAAAATCCAACTAAAAAAGTGTTTGTTTTTGAAGTTAAAGATGGCTTCTTCGAAGCTTTCGAAAAATTTAAAAATGAATCAGTAAAGTAGTTTTAACACAAAGATACTAAAAATACAAAAGGAGAAGAATATGTTAGATTTAAAAAATCATTTGTTTTTAGATGTTCTTTTTCTCCCTAAAAAATGCCTTTTTATAAAAGAGTTAGACATAAAATCTATAAGACTTTTACTAGTTTTAAGCTCTTTGAAAGACAAGACTATATATGACTTAGATTTCAAAACAAAAATATGGATTAATTCTAGAACCAAGTATAGTATAAAGTCTTTTGAAAAGATGGAAAACATATTAAAGAAACACTATTTAATAAAAGAAGATGGAACTGGATTAGATTTAGTAAATGAAGAAGAAAGGTTTTTAATATATAAAAATCCTAATATTTTACAAAAATGCAAAAATAAAAGACAGCTCTTGTTTCTATCTTATGAAATGTGGCACAAAGGAAAGTCTATAATTTTATCAAAACAAGAGTTTGAAGTAATGTTTGGGAGTGATTTTTTCAGAGTAAATGAAAATATAAAAAGAACCAATAAACAATTGTGTATGGAGTTTATATGGGAGGAAAAGAAGAATTCAATTTTTATAACAAAAATAAAGCAAGAAATTTTAATTTCAAAAGTTAAAAAGACAGATGAAATAGAGTGGGATTTCGGTAAGTAGAGGAGAATATCTCCTCTTTTTTATTTTCTTAAATTTTTATAAATAAAAAAACACAGGTTTAAATAAACCCGTGTCTGTTTTGTAATCCTATATATCTGTCTGCCACAAACTTATGCTTAAACATTTTCCTAATAATCCATTCTTTTAACTCACATAATTTATTATCCATATTCGTGGAGTATATCCCATATTTTGCAGTTGTAAATTCACACTCTCCAATTATATAATAACTATAATATATAGTTCCCATAACACCTAGTGT
>DIXX01000044.1:8833-11542 GCA_002428805.1 Cetobacterium sp. UBA6069 | reverse complement strand
TTCCTATATACTACACCTCTGAATAAAAAGTCAAATTTTTTTATTTTTTTTAAAAGAAAGTTTGATTTTTTTTTGAATATTAAAGCAGAATTTAATTTTTTTTAAAGGAGATGAGCGTTATGGGAATTTTCACATGGATTGTTCTTGGAATTCTTGCAGGTGCTCTTGCTAAATGGATAATGCCCGGAGAACAAGGTGGCGGAATTTTAGCAACTATGGTTTTAGGAATTGTTGGTGCTTTTGTTGGTGGTTATCTTGGTAAGCTTATCGGAATAGGTTCTGTTCAAGGATTAAATTTCGGTAGTATCTTTACTGCCGCTGCAGGTGCTTTGGTTGTTCTATTTATCTATTCGAAGATAAATACTAAAAAATAGCTTTATCAAAAATTATAAAGAAAAGAGAGACGCCCCTCCCCCCGAAGAAATGTCTCTCTTTTTCTTTTGCCTTTTATTTTTTAAAACTAAATACTTCCAATTATATTTAAAAACCACCCCGAGGTTTTATAGTCCTCTTCTCCTAAAGAGTCCTTGAATCCCGAGAAATTATATCCCCCTCCAAACTTCATATTTTTATCTAGATTTTTATAGATTCCAAATATAGCTCCACTCAACACATCCTCATTAGCTCTATCCAAAAGCATCTGATATTGCCCATATACTTCCCAGCTATTCATAACTGTATAGTTAGCTTTAAACCCTAGCATATAAAGGTCATTTAGATAGCTGTTTTTCTCACGTCTATAACCATTTTTTAGGGATAAATCCAGTCTTCTTGTTAGTGAGTAGATTGTTTCAAACTCAGCTATATAAGCACTAAAATCTTTTCCAGCTTTTGTATCTTTATCTAAAATCATTGTATATCTTGAGAGGTAGTTCAGTCTATCATTTAAAATCGGACGGTAAGCTAAACCTACGCTGCTTTCTAGGTATCTATTCTCGTAGGTATCATCTGTGAATGAGTAGTTAAGTTTTCCAGCAAAGGTATACTCTTTATTATATCTGTAAGTAAAAGAGTTACTAGTAAGATACTGCTCAATCTCCTCATCCCCTCGCTCTGAACGATATTCAATACGGTTTTTTAAAGTTAATCTTTCTGATTCAGATCTAGAGTAAAGAGAGATTCCACGACGGTCACTTTTCTCGTCGTTTGGTAGAATAACCTCTCCGTATTGAATAGCACCACCTATTGTGACACCACGTCTAAAGTCATAATCTATTCCATACCCTTGAAGAGAAGCCTCTTTACCACGCTCTTTGATAAACTGGTTTTCTGCATAGATACTTGTACGCTCTCCAACTCTTGCTCTTTGACCAAATGTATATCTGTCACGATTTATCTCTCCATCTGAACTGTAGCCTGAATATATATTATAATCATCATAAAGCTGATAATCTCCTCCCAATTCAAAGTAGTTCCCCGAATCACTAAAAGATGTACTGCCGTTAATTTTAAATCTGTCGTTGATTCTTTTTTCAGCTCCTAGCGAGATAGCGTTAGATATTCCAGCTTTAATCTCACTGTATATCTTTGTACTTTCATTTAAAATGTACTCTAGTTTAAGGCTGCTAACAGTTCGAGTGTCCCGCTCTTCGCCCCATCTCATCTCTTCAATATATTGAAATTTAAGATAGCTTTTTAATTTTTCTGAATGAGTATAGCTCAACTCACTTCCAAAGGTTTGAAGAAACCTATCCGCTAAATCCGAAGCGAAAGAGTAGCCTCTTTCTTTTCTTTCATACCAAGCTTTTAGTTCAGCTTCTTCTAAAAGCTTTAGAGCTCCCGTTATTCTGTAGGCATTTCCTCGAATTTTATCATCCTCTCGCCCGAAGCTTTGAAACGTCAATCCTCCATCAAAAGACAGATGGTTATTTATATTTGAAACTCCCTCACTTCTACTAAACTCACCTTTTATATAGTTGCCTTTCTCATCACGTAGTTTTATCTCAACTCCTTTTAAATCGTAGTTTTCTTTTCCACGACTCTCATGTACAGCTGTAACTCCAACTGCGATGTTTTCATTTATATCCTTTACAGTTTTAAGTCCATAGTTTGACGAGTCTGAAACCTCTGCATCTTTTGGAAGATAACTATAGTCAGCAACAAGGTAAGTGTAGTAACCAGTTGAACTACCTCCGCTGAGTGGGGTTGTCAAAATAATCCGTCCAATAAATGGATCGATCTCATAGTCACGCCCCTCTTGAAGATAGATAATCTTTTCTACAACATAGCTATCAGAGTCGACAACTTTTATCCAAACTTTTTGGCTACCTTTCAATATATCTCCGTTTTTTAGAAAATACAAGCTACCTCCAGTTCCTAAAAACTCATCATGGCCATACATTGTGTTAGGTGTACTCATAAAAACTTTGATGTTTATATCATCCTGCTTATACTCACCTTTAAATCCATATAGCTCTTTATTGTAATCCATAAAACGAGTTCCTGTAAAACCTGTTTCATAATTTCCCCAGAGCAAGCTTGAATCTTTATGTTGAAACTTTAAGTATATTTTTCCTCTCGTACTTACTTCTTTTCTAATTTTCGAATCATCCCCGTAAGTAGGATAGTAAACGTAATCATCATCCGTGATTCTCTCTAAAAGACTCATA
The DNA here is from genome assembly GCA_002428805.1 of Cetobacterium sp. UBA6069. Taxonomy (GTDB): domain Bacteria; phylum Fusobacteriota; class Fusobacteriia; order Fusobacteriales; family Fusobacteriaceae; genus Cetobacterium_A. Next base: position 8,933 of record DIXX01000044.1, on the reverse strand, counting down.
CTTTTTTTATCTTTAGTATCAAAATGTAAAGTCAGTTTATAATCCCCGTAGCTCGCCTTTCCAAAATATGTCGCTCTTGGAGAGTCACTCTCTTTTCCAA
>DIXX01000044.1:1763-8511 GCA_002428805.1 Cetobacterium sp. UBA6069 | reverse complement strand
TCTAGCTTTAAAAGAAAATTCTCTCCAAATGTTTTATCCACCCACTGATCTGGTAAGTGAAATCTACCCTCACCGTCAGCTTGAACAACTATTCCTCCAGGTGTATAAAGCACAGCATGAGGAATACCTCTATCAGTTTTCTCATCTATAACCTTTCCTATAATTGTAGCTGTATTTAGCAGTGAATCCCCTTTTACCTCTACACTTGTTTCAGCTAAATTTGAAATCTTACTATTTTTACTGCTCACAGAGGTTTGAAAAATATTTTTTCCAATACTTGCTCCAACCGTCGCTTTCATATAAAACGTCTTAGTGTATTTTTGATCTGCAACCAAGGAAAAATTTTCTACTTCATCCTCTAAATATCTAAAACCTTTTGGAGTTATATTTTTTAAAGATAGGTTTTCATAAGTTTTATTGTCACGATTTTCAACATTTACGGTAAAACCCACAACTTCTCCTATTTTCAATTCACTTTTCGTCGAACTGAGCTTCACACGAATCCCCTGCTCAACTTTTTCCTCTTCTGAGTATTCAGAGATAGGTTTTAAAAATATAGTTTGGCCATCAGTTGTTCCACCAGCTATTTTAGCCTTACTTTCAATAACTCCTATCGCATCTTCATCTATATCCGCTTCTATCAAAAACTCTATCTCAACTCCAGGACCTATATCCACCTTTGTGTTTAAATCCTCTCGACCCAACACCTCATTTTTTAAATAGGTGTACTTCTTAAATCTTGAAGATTCATCACGAGCCCCTAAATAAGTTACCTTCCAATTACTAAAAGCTCGCCCATAACGCTTTCCCTCTTTTTCAGTTCTAACCTCTGATAACAAATCCTCTATCGGAATATACCTACCATATCCATCACCACTATTTTTAATAGTAAGCATATATTTCAATTTATCTCCAGGTTTGTATACTCCATTTTCTGGTTGAAGTAGAATCTTCTCTCCAGTTACAGAGCCTCCAAAACCCGAAAGTTCCTCTGATGTTTTAGTGATACCATTCACTTTGAAAACTAGGCCACTCAAAGTTCCTAAAGTTTTATCAGAAACAACTCCTGAAATATGAAAAGTTATACTACTCTTCGGAGCGAAATCTATTTTTTTTCGTATATGATTTAAATTGTCTCCCATCTCAGAAGTTATAACTGTTCTTGGGTCACTACTTTTTACCGATATCTCTATATTTTCAAGTGCTTTTTCCTTCACATCTGACCCAGCCATAAACGCTTTAATCTCATCGATATTACTTTTTATAGAAACACCGCTTAAAAAGCCCTCTCCTATATTTTTTAGTTGAATTTCATATGTTACCATATCTCCAGGTTTATATTTTAAGGTTCCGTTCATCATCTTTCCATTTACACTTTTTAAAGAGTTCGTAAACTCCAACTTTCCCGGAAGAGCTTCAACTAAGGTAGATTTTTTATCTTCACCATAAATAGAATCGACTTCTATGTTCTCAAAAATATTGTTTTTAGTAACTCCTTTAAATGTGTATTTAAACTCCTGACCTGGGTATATAGTTGGAAACTGCTCTATCTTTTCAACATTTTTAAAAGGGTTCACCTCTCTATCCTGCATTCCAGACTGTTTAACTTTAGCTGAATCTATTCCCAATTTATGCTGAACTCCATAAGCCGTTCCAAGTCCACTGTTTTTTAAGCTTACAACATATTCTATACTCTCTCCAGGCTTATAGTTTTTATTCGAAACTGAAAACGTGTGAGCTACATCACTACTCATCATCTTTGAAACTATATCATCTTTTTTTATATCTCCTACAGCGTCTTTACTAACTTTTCCTAGAACTCTGTACTCTGTAAATCCTCCAGGTAATAAACGAGCTCCCTCTCCTCGCTCTAAAACATTTTTGGTCTCACTTCTACTAAAAGCCAAAATTTCATCTCCAGTGGAAGATTTTGTTTTAATCTCATCTATACTTGGATCTAAATCATACCCTTTTAAAATACCTTTTCCACGGTTCTCAACTCTAAAAAGATACTCTATATATCCTTCTGGTGTATAGTAGTCTATTTTTTTCTTTCCTGTTTTATCTAGGTATCTCTCTACTTTTCTACTTATATATGGTTCTGGTGAATGTGATTCTATTTTATTGTTGTACGTATGACTATTAATTACAAAATCCAAATACACATCACCTATCAGAAAATCTGATATTGTCACTGAATATTTTTTAAAAATCTTTTTTCCAGCACCAATATTCACTTTTTCATTTATATCTTGAGCATTTAAAAATGCCGGTGACATCTCCTCATTCCAATCCCGAGCCAGACTCTTTTTCATAAAAGCTCGAATTGGAACGGCTTCAGCATTTCCAAGTCCAGAATTTTCAATCTCAACTTCATAGGTATAAAGTCTTCCTGGAGAATATTTTCCAGAGTTTAAAATCCTAGCCTTTATATTCGGAGGTGGACTTTTTATAGTTAACTCTTTATAGGTTACATCTCCTAAAACTTTATCATTTACACGCCCTTTAACTTCATATATTAAACGCTCTCCACTCGGAATATCCACACCCGCTCCAGATGTTTTCTGATTTGTTTTAATCTCTATATCTTTTAAAAAAGGTTCATCTTTCCCGTTTAAAGTTGGAACTAAGATATCCTGTATATGCTCATTAACAATATAGTTATTCAGATACCCCGAACTATCCGGTTCAACTGTTAGTTTGTAAGTTAAATACCCACCTAAAGTGTAACTCTCTGAATCTATCTCTCTTTTGATTTTTGGTTTTGATTTTAAAACCTCATTCTCATAACTTAACTTTTCTGATATCTGTCCGCCCTCGTAAATTACTACCTCATTTTTTAATTTTTGTCCGAGTAACTTCTCATTTGGCTTTGCTACAATTTTATATTTTACTACCTCATTTTGAAGAAGTTCTAAAATTGTATCATCTAAAACATCTCTATCTCCAACACTTAACTTTTCACCATCTCTGTATATCTCCCAAGATTTAAAAGCAGCACCCTCTATATCTAAAAAGTTTTCACCGTTATTGGCTAAAACTCCACGTAACTCATTTAAATTATTTTTTACCCTAATATCTTTTTTGATATTTTGAGTATAGTTTTCAACTACTATATCGTAGGTGAACTCCTTTAAAGGATCTATATCCTCAGCGTAGAGACTCTCTAGTAGAACTATTAAAATTATTGATATTTTAAATAAAAATAGCACTCTTCTCATGTCTTGCTCCTTATTGTTTAGTATACTTAGTATAACATTTTTGAAAGAGAAAATACAAAAAAGATGTAGCTAAAAAACTACATCTTTTAATAGAAGAATTATTCTAATTTCTTTTAAGCTGCTGATTTAGATTTCTTTTTATTCTCTAACACATCGAATAAAACTTGTAACATAAAGATTGCGATCAGTGAGTAGTTTATACCTTTTCCTACAACCCCTACTGCTCCAAGTAAAATCAGTGATAACAGTTGGATTCCTAAGTATTTAACTCCAATCATCCAAGCTGAGAATAGTGGGAATGAAACCTCACCATTGTTTGTAATCTCATTTTTAAGATCCTCTTTATCCCAGATAAATCCAACAAATACACAAAGCATAAGTCCTCCAACCGGAAGTAAAATATTATCTGTTAAGTATCCTAAGAAATCAAAGAAGTTCATTCCAAAGAATACGTTTAAATCTGCCATTGGTCCAAACGAATGTGAGTTTGGAATTGCAAATCCTGCTATTAAAGCACTTACTAAAATTGTAGCTTTTTTTCTATCTAATTTCATTTGATCCACAACAAACGATACTACAACCTCTAGTAAAGAGATAGTTGATGTAAGTGCAGCAAATAAAACTAATAGGAAGAATATAATTCCAAATACATTTCCAAAAGGCATTGAAGCAAATACTTTTGGTAAAGTTATAAAGATTAATCCTGGTCCAGCTGTTGGCTCTAATCCAAACGAGAAAACTGCTGGTAGGATGGCAAGTCCTGCTAATAAAGCAATAAGTGTATCTAGCACTGGGATACATAACGCACTTTTTACAAGGTTTGTATCCTTAGGTAAGTAACTACCATAAGTTATCATAGCACCCATACCTAAACTTAGTGAGAAAAATACCTGTCCTAAAGCTGCTATTACAACTGAAGGAGTTATCTGTGAGAAATCAGGCTTAAGGAAATATTTTATTCCTTCCATTGCATTTGGAAGAGTTACCGATCTTGCAACAATAACTAGCATAAATATGAACAATACAGGCATCATTATTTTACTTGCTTTTTCAATTCCACCAGATACACCTTTTAAAACAATTAATGCCGTTACAATTACTACAATGAAGCTATATACTATAGGTGATGTTCCAGAAGAGATAAAGTTTCCAAATGTTGTCACTGGATCCTCTGTTAATCCTCCTCTAATAAACATACCGATATATTTTACAATCCACCCAGCGATAACTACATAGTAAGAGTAGATAATGAAGCAACATAAAATTCCAAATATTCCTATGAATCCCCAACCTTTTTTAATGTTGTTGTATGAACCGAAGGCATCCGATTTTCCTCTTCTACCTATAGCCATCTCTCCTAGCATTAAAGAGAATCCTAGTATTACTATCAGTGTTAGATACACCAATACAAATGCTCCTCCACCATTCTTTCCTGCTAAATATGGAAACTTCCATAAATTTCCAAGTCCAATAGCTGACCCTGCAGCTGCCAATACAAATCCAACACTCGATCCCCAATTACCTCTTTCGTTACTCATAATTATCACCGTCCTTTTGAAAATTATTTTTTATTTTTAAAGATAATAACATATAAAAAATTAAAATACAACAGTTTTTTTACTGTTTTTTAGTACTTTTGTTCTTTGTAAAAGAACTTTATTAAAATAAAATACTTTGATACTAAAAAAAAGGACAATAAGCTGTCTTTTTTAGATTGACACTTAGCATTAATCTGTAGTATACTTTCTCAGAAAAACAAAAAAATATACATAATTTTTAGAAGGAGAATGTAAAATGAAGAAAAAAATCAGAATACCTGATACCTATGTCATCATCTTTTTCGTAGTTATTTTTGCTGCTATACTGACGTATCTTATCCCAGTTGGAAGCTTTACTATGGAAAAAATTCAATACGCTACTGAAGCTGGTATGAAAACTAGAACTGTTCCTGTTCCTGGAAGTTTTGCCTATGCTTTAGATGAGCTTGGAAAGCCACTTATTAAAGGTGTTCCTATTTTTGCTGCTGGTGGAGATATGAGTATAACTAACTATATCTTCGAAGGTCTTGTTAGTGGAGATAAGTGGGGAACTGCTGTTGGAATTATCGCTTTCATCCTGATTACAGGTGGAGCTTTCGGTATTATTTTAAAAACTAAGGCTGTTGAAGCTGGAATCCTAAATATGATAAAGAAGACAAAAGGATCTGAGGTACTATTAATTCCTCTAGTGTTCCTACTGTTCTCTTTAGGTGGAGCTGTATTTGGTATGGGAGAGGAAGCTATCCCGTTTGCTATGATCTTAATTCCTATCGTTGTTGGAATGGGATATGACTCTATCACTGGAATCTTTATGTGCTACATCTCAACTCAAATTGGTTTTGCTACTTCTTGGATGAATCCATTCAGTGTGGCTATAGCTCAAGGGGTTGCAGGAGTTCCTGTACTTTCTGGTGCTATGTTTAGAATAGCTATGTGGATATTCTTTACGACATTTGGAATTGTTTACACTATGAACTATGCTAAGAAAGTTAAAGCTAACCCTGAGTTATCTATCTCTTATGAGACTGATAAATTCTTTAGAGATGACTTCAAAGCTGATGAAGCAGAGGATTTAGAATTCAAGTTTGGACATAAATTAGTATTCTTAACTATATTCTTAGGGATGTCTTGGATTGTTTGGGGAGTTGTATTACATGGTTACTACCTTCCTGAAATCGCTGCTCAATTCACAATTATGGGTATTATCTCTGGAATAATTGGAGTTATATTCAACTTAAACAATATGACAGTAAATGATATCGCTATATCTTTCAGAAAAGGAGCAGAAGAGTTAATCGGAGCTGCTTTAGTTGTTGGAATGGCAAAAGGAATTGTTTTAGTTCTTGGTGGAGTAGATGCTGGAACACCTACAGTTTTAAACACTGTTCTTAACTCAGTGGCTGGAGTTCTAAGTCAACTACACGCTTCTGTATCAGCAATCGCAATGTACTTCTTCCAATCTACATTCAACTTCTTTGTTGTATCTGGATCTGGACAAGCTGCACTTACGATGCCAATAATGGCGCCTCTAGCTGACTTAGTTGGAGTTCCTAGACAAGTTGCTGTACTTGCTTTCCAACTAGGAGATGGATTTACAAATATGTTCGTTCCAACTTCTGGAATTCTGATGGCGATTTTAGGAATTGCTAAAATTGAGTGGGGAGTTTGGGCAAAGTTACAAATTAAGTTCCAAGGAGTGTTATTCCTTCTAGGTTCAATCTTCATGGTTATTGGAGTTTTAATCAATCTTCAATAAATTTAAAAATAAAAAAATTGACAACTAGAGTGATTATATAGTATACTCACATCTAATAAAACAAAATAGAGGTTAGTTCACTTCCATATACGGAGCCTAAGGCCGACGGCGTAGATGTTATGATCCTGTGAATTAAGTATTGTGACGCTGCCATAACAATACGCTTATTAACTTAGTTAAGTTCTCTACGGCATACCATTTTTGGTATGCCTTTTCTTTTGGGGTAGTATTTT
>DIXX01000044.1:0-1554 GCA_002428805.1 Cetobacterium sp. UBA6069 | reverse complement strand
TTTTAAAATACAGGAGGATTTAAAAAATGGTTTCATTCGGGGTTTTATCTATCGTTCCAATTTTAATTGCAGTTTTCTTATCAATCAAAACTAAAAACGTAGTTTTGTCACTTTTTTCCAGTGTATTCTGTGGAATTTTTATATTAAATAACTATAATCCGCTAGAGACTACAAAGGTTCTAGTTGGTAAATATTTTATAAATCAGCTTACAGATAGCTACAATGCTGGGGTTATTGTGCTTATGATTTTTATAGGTGGATTTATTGAACTTATGATGATGTCTGGAGGAGCTTACGCTTTTGCTGAAAGTTTTAAAAACTCTATCAACTCAAAGAGAAAAGCTCAGCTTCTTGCATATTTCACAGGGATTATGATATTTTTCTCTGATTTGGGAACCCCTCTAATTGTAGGACCTATCTTCAATCCATTTTTTAAAAGATTGAAAATATCTAAGGAAAAACTAGCTTTCATTTTAGATTCAACTTCATCACCAGTTGCGGTTTTAGTCCCGTTTATCGGATGGGGAGTTTTCATAATTGGATTGCTTCAAAAAGAGTTTGAGCTTTTAAATCTGAATCTTTCAGACTACGAAAGTTTTATAAAATCGATACCTTTTAACATATATCCACTGCTAGCTTTAACTATAATTCCAACTCTGACTCTTTTAAAGTTAGATTTTGGACCTATGAAAACTTTTGAAGATAATCTCTCTTTAGAAAGCGAGGTTGCTGAAAATGAAATGACAGTTGATAACTCAAAGTATCGTGTTGAAAATGCTCGTGGCTCTTTTGTTTGGTTGCCAATCCTTGTTCTTCTAGGAACACTTTTCTCGATGCTAGGAGTTTCATTTATAACTTCTAGAGTTTCTGGGGGAGCTTTTAGAGCCGCTCTTACAAGTGGATACCTATACGCTGCTTTAGTTCTTATGGGTCTGATGCTATTTTATAAATCTAAAACTTTCAAAGAGATATTCTCAATCTATCTTAATGGTATGAAAAAGATGAGTGAGATTGTGATAATCCTTATTTTGGCTTGGTCTTTAGGAGTTATCAACAAAGATTTAGGAGCTGACCAATTTCTAATCAGTTTCTTAAAATCAATAGATATAAACTCTGGGTTTATTCCAGCTATAGCATTTTTATTTGGAGCTATAATCTCGTTTTCAACTGGGAGCTCATGGGGAACTTTTAGTATTATGATACCTCTTGTTATTCCTATGGCTCTGACTTTTAACGCTCCGCTTTACGTTACAATAGGAGCTATTCTTTCAGGCGGACTTTTTGGAGATCATGTTTCTCCAATCTCAGATACAACGATTCTTTCATCTGCTGGTGCTGGTTGTGATCATATAAATCACGTTAAAACTCAGACTCCATATGCTCTTATAAATGCAGGTTTAGCGATAACTGTGTTTTTAATAGGTGGTTTCGCTGAAAATAGCTACTTAATAGTATTTGCTATCATTACACAGATTTTAATTTTAATTGGTATAAAACTGATTACACAAAAAGGTTTTAAGGGAGATGAAAAATGCAGTACTTTTCAGGAAGATT
>DIXX01000025.1:5390-6074 GCA_002428805.1 Cetobacterium sp. UBA6069 | reverse complement strand
GTCCCTCCTCTCGCACCACATAAGAATTTGCAGAGTCTTGATTATTCAAGACTTTTTTTTATATCTAAAAAAGGAAAAGGAGAAAAAATTGGAAAGAAATATAAAGATAACTTATAGCTATGATGGAAGTGAATTCTTTGGCTTCCAAAGACAACCTAAGCTTAGAACTGTACAAGGAGAAATTGAAAAAATTTTAAAAATACTGTTTAAAAAAGATATAGATTTAGTTTCAGCAGGGAGAACTGATAGAGGAGTACATGCTAAAAAACAAGTTTCTAATTTTTTAATCCACTCAACAATTCCTTCAGAAAAAATAAAATATATATTAAACAATAGTTTACCAAAGGATATATACATAGAAAATGTTGAGGATGTGGCATTGGATTTTAGCTCTAGATATTCGGCTACTTATAGAGCTTATGAATATTTTTTAGGAGAGGATCAAAATCCGTTTCAATCAAGATATGTTACTTTTGTAAATGGAAAATTAGATTTAGAAAGATTGAATGCCATTGCTGCACCATTAGTTGGTGTTCATGACTTCTGTAACTTTAAACTTGCTGATTGTTCAAGTAGAACTTCAGAGAGAGAGATGTTTGAAGCTAGATTTGAAAGAGTAGACGAAAAGACTGTTAAACTATGTGTGAAAGCAAATGCTTTTTTAAAATCTCAAATAAGAATAAT
>DIXX01000025.1:0-5112 GCA_002428805.1 Cetobacterium sp. UBA6069 | reverse complement strand
AATAATCCGAATGGAAAATATATAAAGGATGTTGCAGAACCAAATGGTCTTCATCTATCTGATATTGGTTACTAGGAGGTATTTATGAAAATTGTAGAGGTTACTTCTGATAATCGAGAATTAATAAAAAAAATATATCAAAATGAAATAGATAGCTTTGGTTTAATGGGTGGAGCTGATATGTGGATGATTATGAGCTTTGTTCGTTATGGGAAACTTTATGTTTTGTTAGATGATTTAGGAAAACTTTTATCGGTTGCTCAATATCAAGCTATATTAGGAAAAAATGCAGTTTTTTTATATGGGTTTTCAACTCCAGAATCTGAAAGAGGAAAGGGGTATGGGAAAAAATTATTAGAATTAACACATGAAGCTTTAAAGAAAAGTGGAATAGAAAAGATTTATTTAACGGTAGATCCCAAAAATGTACCAGCAATATCAATGTATGAAAAAGCAGGATATAAAATTAAAGAGTTGCAAGAAGATGAATATGGACCAGGTATACATAGATATTTGATGGTCAAAATATTCTAAAGACATCTTGACAAAAATACTAAAAAAGTGTATATTAAAATAAAAAAGAATAACTACAAAATTGTAATTATTTCAAAAAAGGAGTTTATTATGTATGTTGAAAATATAGGAGAGCACCTAAAAATACATGACATAAAGCCTTCATATCAAAGAATGAAAATATTCGAATATTTGTTAGAAAATAAAACTCATCCAACAGTAGATGAGATTTATAAGGCTTTATGCCCTGAGATTCCTACTCTTTCTAAAACAACAGTATATAATACATTAAATCTTTTTATAGAAAAAGGAATAACGAAAGTAATAACAATAGAGGAAAATGAGACAAGATATGATGTGGATGTTCATGTACATGGTCATTTTAAATGTGTAGAGTGTAAAAAAGTTTATGATATTCCAGTAGCTTTAGATCAGCTAGTATTTGATGGAATGAATGGATTTAAAGTTGATGAATATCATGTTTATTTTAAAGGAATTTGCCCGCACTGTCAGAATAAATAATTGGTAAAAAATAAATTTTTTTTATGAATTAAAGGAGGCTGTTATGAAAGTTTATGAAATTTTTAAAGTAAAAGAGAGTCCAGTTTTATTAGAGGTTTTAATAGCTGATGCAGAGGTTAATGTTGAAGGATTAGAATTAGTTCCAGAAAAAACAGAGGATGCATCGACAGAAAAACATGTTCCTTTTGTTGAAGAAAAAGAGGATGGATATTTAGTTAAAGTTGGAAAAGAAACAGCTCACCCAATGACAGAGGCTCATTATATTCAAATAATAGAGATATGTGTAGACAATTTCTTATATAGAAAATATTTAAAACCAGGAGAGGCTCCAGAAGCTTACTTCAAAGTTCCAAAAGGAGCTAGCGTTTGTGCAAGAGAATACTGTAATATTCATGGATTATGGAATAGCTAAAATATAAGGGGGTAAAAAAATGGCTAAAAATATGAGATGTGTTGTATGTGATTATGTTTATGATGAGACAGTTGGAGATGTAGAAAACGGAGTTGCTCCAGGAACGAAGTGGGAAGATGTACCAGAGGATTGGGTATGCCCGCTATGTTATGTAGGTAAAGATCAATTTGAAGAGATATAAAAATATGGAACCTCTTGGCTAGTAGGCTAAGAGGTTTTTTTATGCTATAATATATATTTAAAATAGAGAGAAAAGAAAGGAAAAAATATGAGATTAGCAGTACTAGGAAGTGGAAGTAAAGGAAACTCTATTTTTTTAGAAACTGATAATATAAATTTACTTATAGATGCTGGATTCAGTGGAAAAAAAATAGAGGAACAATTGAGTAAAATAGGTGTAGATATTTGTAATATAGATGGGATTTTGATAACCCATGAGCATGGGGATCATATACTTGGAGCAGGAATAATATCTAGGAAATATGATGTTCCAATCTATATTACAAAAGAGAGTTACGAAGCTGGAATACTAAAGTTGGGAAAGATAAAATCAGAAAATTTAAGATTCATAGAAGAGGCTTTTTGGGTAGGAGATAGCATGGTTTATCCTTTCGATGTAATGCATGATGCAGAAAGAACAATTGGTTTTAGGATAGAAGAGAGCTCGGGAAGTAAAGTTGCTATAGCGACAGATCTAGGTTACATTGATAATACGGTCAGAGAGGCTTTTAGAGATGTAGATGTCGTTGTAATTGAGTGTAATTATGATTATCATAAATTGATGGATTGTTCTTATCCCTGGGATTTGAAAGCTCGTGTTAAAAGTAGAAATGGACACCTTTCAAATAATGATTGTGCAAGGTTTTTGTGTGAAATTTACAACGAAAAATTAAAAAAAATATACTTAGCTCATATGAGTAAGGATAGTAATGATCCTAAAATAGCATTAGATGCAGTCATGGATGAGTTGGTTAAAAATAGAATAGAGGTTCCTGTGGAGATTGCAGGGCAGGATGTTTGTACGAAAGTAATTAAGTTTTAGGAGGACTTCATGGAAGAGATAGAGAGATTATTAGAAGAGTTAAAATTTGAGGTTGGGGGAACAGATGCTTTAAAAAATACAAAAGAAAAAATAGTTTTAGGAACAGGAAACTTTGCTGGAAATATTATGTTTATCGGAGATGATAACAGTTTATATATAGATGAAAATTTAAAAGTAAAACCAGGTTCGAGTGGAGAGTTTTTGATAAAATTATGTGATATAGTTGGACTTTCTCCAGATGAGTATTATATTACTACATTGACAAAGTCAGAAAAAAATTATCGTGAGTTAGAGGAAAGAGATAGGAGAGATTTAAAAGAGTATCTAATGATGCAGATAGCTTTGATGAATCCAAAAATAATTGTAGCTTTAGGTCAAGATGTAGCTGAACTTCTTTTAGATAGAGAGTTTAAGTTTTTACAAGAGAAGGGAGCTATTTTAAATTGGAGAGGGGATATAAAGATTTTAGTGACTTATGATGCTAATTTTGCTAAAAAATCTAGAGATGATGGAGGTAAAAGAGCAAAGGTAGCAGTAGATTTCTGGGGCGATTTAAAAACTGTAAAAAACAGTATCGAGGAGATTTGATATGAAAATATTAGTTGTTAGATTCAAGCAGATAGGAGATGCAATTTTATCCTCTGTAATATGTAAAAGCTTAAAAGAGACTTATCCAGAAGCACAGATAGATTATGTTTTATATGATTATGTTGCACCACTATTTGAACATCAAAAATATTTAAACAGAGTTATCTCTATATCTAAGACTGAACAGAAAAACCCATTTAAATATCTAAAAAAAGTTTGGAATGTCACTAGAGAGGATTATGACATTGTTATAGATATAATGTCTACACCTAAAAGTGAGTTGTTTACACTGTTTTCTAAAAAGGCTAAATATAGAATAGGAAGAATGAAACCTAAAAGAGGATACTCTTATACACATAAAATTCCAGAACCAAGTAATAATTTTGATAAAGCTGAAAAGTTTTTGAAGATGTTAGAGCCGTTGAGAAAAGATGGAGTAGATTTAAAGTTAGATAAAAACTATTCACTTACATTTTTGAAAGAGGAAGTTGAAGAGTTAAGAAAAAGAATGATTGCAGCGGGTGTTGACTTCAATAAAGTTATTATTCCTTTAGCAATAAACTCAAGAAGAGAATCTAAAGTTTATCCTATTCATCTAATGAAAGAGGTTGCTAAAAAGATATTAGATACTTTTGATTGTCAGATAATCCTTTATTACTCTCCAGATGAGATGGAGTTTGCTAAAAAGTTTCATGAGGATTTAGGATGGGATAAAAGAGTGATATCTAGTATAAAAACAAAAAGTATAAGAGAACTTGGAGCACTATTTTCTAACTGTGATCTATTTGTTGGAAATGAAGGTGGACCAAGACATCTAGCTCAAGCAATAGATATTCCTAGTTTTGCAATATTTAGTCCTAGTTCTAAAAAAGTGGAGTGGTTATCGAGAGATAATTTAAGACATGAAGGAATAGAGCCTAAAGATATTTTAACAGGAAACGAGTATGATAGATTAAATTATGAAGAAAAATATAGTTTGATAACACCAGATAGAGTTCTAGAAGAAGTTAAGAGAAAAATATCATTAGTGCCCAAATATATTGAAAAAAAAGAGGGCTTATGATAAAATTTAAATAGATATTTTAAAAAATGAGGAGGAATTTTTGTGGCAGGACATAGTAAATGGTCTAACATTAAGCATAGAAAAGGTGCTCAAGACATTAAAAGAGGAAAGATATTTACAAAATTAGGAAAAGAGTTAACAATTGCAGCTAAGGAAGCTGGAGGAGACCCTAACTTTAACCCTAGATTGAGACTTGCAATAGATAAAGCAAAGGCTGCTAACATGCCAAAAGATAACCTTGAAAGAGCAATCAAAAAAGGAACTGGAGAGCTTGAAGGTGTAGATTATATGGAGATTAGATATGAAGGGTATGGTCCAGAAGGAACAGCTTTCATAGTTGAGGTTGTAACAGATAATAAAAATAGATCGGCTTCAGAAGTAAGAGCTGCATTCTCTAGAAGAAATGGAAACCTTGGAACAGATGGTGCTGTTGCTTGGATGTTCGCTAAAAAAGGGGAAATAATCATTCCTGGAGAGGGATTAGATGCTGATGAGCTAATGATGGCTGCTTTAGAAGCTGGTGCTGAGGATGTTAAAGAAGAGAATGGAGAGTTCACTGTTTTAACTGAGCCTGCGGATTGTAACACTGTAGCAGAAGAGTTAAAAAAAGCTGGGTATAATGTAACTGAAGCTGAGGTTTCAATGATTCCTGACAATAAAGTTCAGATTACTGATTTAGATACAGCTAAAAAAGTTATGGCTTTATATGAGGCTTTAGATGATTTAGATGACGTAAATGACGTTTACTCAAACTTCGATATATCGGATGAGTTATTAGAGCAATTATAGAAATAAAAAAACTGAGGACAAAATCCTCAGTTTTTCTTTATGTTAGTTATATTTAACTGAAACAACTAACGCACCAGTGTGTAAACCTGAAGCAGTTCCAGGAACTAGTTTTGCATTAAATGAATAAATGAATGTTCCATCTTCTCCAATTGTAGGACTATAAAGACTTCCAGATGTAACCTG
>DIXX01000096.1 GCA_002428805.1 Cetobacterium sp. UBA6069 | reverse complement strand
TAATCAAATTTTATTTATAACCTACAACTTTTGTGTCATCTACAACTCTAAATGTAAATGTTTCAGTTACAAATAACTCTACCTCTTTGTTTGTATGACCTTGATATCCTAAAGAGAAATCTTCCGCTAAAACTAACTCAATATTTTCATTATCATAAGGAAGTAACAGTGCTCCTGTTATATTGTTAGAAACTATTACAGGCATTCCTAAGATTTTCTCTAATCTTTTTACTAACGGGTTATTCAGGTTTACCATATTTAAATATATGTATTTTTCAAGACTAACCACTAAAGCATAAGGCCCTTTCGCAAAACCTGTATTTCTTAATTTTGAAACTCCATACATCAGGTTCTTAATTGTCTCTTCCTCTGTCTTTCCAAACTCAACTAACTTACTTTCATCTTTTAATAGACCAACTATACAAGCTTCATCTAAACCAAAGTAAATAGCCTCCTCTTCAAATTTAGCTGCCTTTTTTAAAGCTTCATCTAAATTAGTATAATCTATATCTTTTGCTCCTCTATCGAAGTTATCTAACTCCCATCTATTTAAATTAAAAGTTATTCTATTTTCAACAAACGGTTGAACTTTATAAACACCATAAGCCAACTCATTTTTTTTATGAATTGCTAATCTTCCAGTATTTAAACCTCCATTTTCTACTCCTACAGGCCCAGTTACTTTCACGAATCTTCTCGCTGAAAGTTGAGTAGTTAAAACCTCTCTTGCTCTATCTTCTATATCTTTCCACACTTTTGCACTTATTGGCGCTAACTCTTTTTTTAAGAAATCCATTTCTTTACCCCCTTATTTTTTTAATGATCCTATATTTAACGATCTACTCTTATTTAACTCTTTCGATTCCTCTCCCTTTGAAGGAGCTCCATCTCTACCCATAACTTGAGCTTCAATTCCAACTATTTTCCCTTGTCTAAATATATAATCTTCTAACTCTTTTCCAAATTCAAACTCATTTCTTCTCATCCATTCAATAACCATAACAGCATGCTCCATCTCTTCATTTCTATTATGTATTAAAATCTCTTTTAACTCTGGATCTTCAGCCATTTCAGCTCTTTGATTGTAATCATCTACTGCTTGTAACTCCTCTTTTAAACTTTGAATTGCAAAGTCTAAATCCGTTGCTTTTTTACTAACTCCATTCAGCATAAAACACCTCCACGATTTAAAAACATTCTCTAACTGTTTATATGTTATTTTTCTTTATTTCCTTTTTTCACAAAAAATAAATTTCAATTAAACACCTCAAATAGTAATTCAAATAATGAAAATTTGAAATATAGATTACTTTCTTTTTTTTTGATATCATAATATCATATTATTCTTTTATATTTTTTGGAAAAATTTGGTATTTTTATTTTAATTTTTATTCTATTTTTGAAAGGTCGGGGGAGAGAAAACTATGATTGAAAAAAAAGATATTATTTTAGCTCAAAATGGTGATCAAGATTCGATTGAGAAAATTTTAAAAGAGTATCACGGAACAATTTATAAAAACAACCTCTCTTTCTTTTTAAAAGGAGGAGATAGTGATGATTTGATGCAAGAAGGCTTTATTGGGCTTATAAAAGCTATCAAATCTTTTGATGAAAATAGAAATGCTTGTTTCAGTACATTTGCTAACCTTTGTATCAGAAGACAGATGATTACAGCTGTCAAAAATCACAACTCTGACAAGTATAAAAACCTAAATCAAGCTATGCAAGGTGAAGGGTATTCAACTCATGAGGAGAATGTACACTATAGCTCTCCATCTTTAGGCTTTTACTCGCCAGAAGATATATTTCTAGGAAAAGAGCTTGTTCATCTTCTAACATCTTTTTTAGATGAGAATTTAAGTTTTTTAGAAAAAAAGGTTTTCAGATATTTATGTAAAGAATACACTTATATAGAGATTGCTAACTTCTTAGATGAATCTCCAAAAAAAATAGATAACACAATACAAAGAATTAAGAAAAAAATCATTTCATACTTACAAAATTATTCAAAATAATTTATAAACTTCTAAAATGAAAAATGGAGAGCATTTTAAAGCTCTCCATTTTTAAATTAATATTGTTTCATTAACTCTTTTACTTTTGAAACAATCTCATCTTTAGATACTTCTAAAGTTTCGTTTGTTCTTCTGATTTTTAATTCAACGATTCCTTCTGCTGCTTTTTTACCAGCAACAACTTTGAACGGATATCCTATTAAATCTCCATCTTTAAATTTGAATCCAATTCTTTCATCTCTATCATCTAAAGCTACATCTATATTAGCATCTCCAAACGCATTGTAGATCTCTTCAGCTAAAGCTACTTGATCTTCAGCTTTCATATTTGCAGGAATTACTTCAACTACAAATGGAGCTATTGCTGATGGCCATATAATTCCGTTTTCGTCATTGTTTTGCTCAATTGATGATGCTAGAGTTCTTGAAACTCCAATACCGTAACATCCCATTTGTATAACTTGACTCTTTCCGTTTACATCTAAGAATGTTGCATTTAGAGCTTTAGAGTACTTATCTCCTAATTTGAAGATATGTCCACTTTCAATTCCTCTTGCACTTGCAAGTTCTCCAGCACACTTAGGACACTTCTCTCCTACAGTTACTGTTCTTACATCAGCAACTATTGAAGCTGTATAATCTCTTCCATAGTTAGCGTTTATAAAGTGTGTATCCATTTTATTTCCACCAGCTGTATGGTTAGAAATTCCAATTATACTATTATCAGCTATTAATTTAATTTTTGTTTCATCTATTCCTATTGGACCGATGAATCCTTTAATTAATCCTAACTCTTCTATTTCAGCATCATTTAATAGAGCTACATCGATTGTATCGATTATGTTCTTTAATTTAACTTCGTTTACTTCGAAGTCTCCTCTGATAAGAACCATATACACTTCATCAGTTACAACATCTTTATACATCATAGCTTTTACTGTTTGAGCTGTTGGAATATTTAAAAACTCTGCAATCTCAGTTATTTTTGATACATTTGGTGTATCCATTAACTCTAACTCTTTTGCCTCTACTTTTGGAATATCTGTTATTACACTTGTAGCAGTCTCAACGTTTGCAGCATAATCACACGATGGACAGTAGATGATTTCGTCTTCTCCAGACTCAGCTAATACGTGGAACTCTTGTGATCCGCTTCCACCAATAGCCCCTGAGTCAGCCTCAACCGCTCTGAATTTAAGTCCACATCTTTCAAAAACTCTTGTATAAGCAGCTTTCATATTTTCAAACTCTTCATCTAAAGATTCTTTAGTAGAATGGAATGAGTATGCATCCTTCATCAGAAACTCTCTTCCTCTCATAAGTCCAAATCTTGGTCTTCTTTCATCTCTAAACTTAGTTTGAATTTGGTATAAATTTAAAGGTAATGCCTTGTATGAAGATATATCATTTCTGATAATATCAGTTATTACTTCTTCATGTGTTGGTCCTAATGCGAACTCTCTTGAGTGTCTGTCTTGGATTCTCATCATTTCAGCACCCATTACATCCCATCTTCCACTTTCTTTCCAAAGCTCAGCTGGTTGTAATACTGGCATGAATATCTCTTGAGCTCCAGCTCTATTCATCTCTTCTCTTACAATATTTTCAACTTTCTTTAAAGCTTTTAAACCTAAAGGAAGGTATGTGTAAACACCACTTGCTAATCTTTTGATCATACCTGATCTAAGTAATAGTTTATGACTGATTACCTCTGCCTCTTTAGGAGTTTCCTTTAGAGTCTTTACATAATATCTACTTAATCTCATATTTCCTCCACTCTTTTAATTAATTTTACCTCATACTTTATCATAACATCTTTTACGAGGTCAAACTTTTGTTAAACTTTTCATCAATATCTTCT
>DIXX01000058.1:7828-8349 GCA_002428805.1 Cetobacterium sp. UBA6069 | reverse complement strand
TCTAAAACCCCTGGAAGTAATAGAAGAAGTATATTTATAAAAATAAGCCCTCTTAGTACACTTAAAATACTTGAAATAAAAGCATTTTCAACAGCTGTGAAATATGAACTGATAATTATATTAATCCCCATTAATATATATGTAAAACTATAATAAATTACAGCTTCTTTTGTCAGTAAAAACAGTCTCGGATTATCTTTTATAAAAACGCCAACAAGAGTATCTGAGAATAAGTTTACAAGGAAGAAAAAGAAGATTCCTAATCCAAAGACCGTAATAGTTCCAATTTTTAAGATTTTAAGAACTCTTTCTCTCGATTGAGCCCCGTAATTAAAACTTATAATAGGTTGCAATCCTTGAGAAAATCCAATCATTGTCATAGTAACTAAGGTTGAGATATAACTTATAACACTGAAAGCTGAAATACCTTCGTTTCCAATGATATTCATAATATTTATATTAAACGCCATGATAACAACTCCAGTTGCCATCTCTGTTAAAAATTCAGATGAACCATTATA
>DIXX01000058.1:2512-7592 GCA_002428805.1 Cetobacterium sp. UBA6069 | reverse complement strand
GAATCGTAAGAACAGTTTTTGGATTAAATTTAGTAAAACTATATTTTAATTTTTTAGCTCGAAATATCATATAGTAAGCTAACATTAAAGCTGTTGTCATTTGAGCAGTACCCGTTGCAATAGCAGCTCCCTTGATTCCCATATCTAATATAGCTATTAAAAAGTAATCTAAAACAATATTCATAACAGCTCCACCCAATATGCAAAGTAAAGAGTAATTGGGACTTCCTTCAATTCTTACAAAACTTTCAAAACCATATGATAACATATAAAAAAGTGTAAAAAATGACAGATAGAATAGATAAGTTGTAGCCTCTTCTAAAATAACATCGTTAGCTCCTAAAAGTGTTACGACTTTTTCAGGGAAAATTATTCCTATTAAACTAAGGAGGGAACTAAAAACTATAAAAAGCTGTATTGATGTACTATAAGATTTTAAAGCTTTTTTATCCTCACCAGCTCCAAGTTGAATAGCAATCATAGTTGAACTTCCAACAGCTACCATGATACCAATTGCAAACGAGAAGTTAACATATGGCATAACAATATTTACAGCTGCAAGACTTTGAGCTCCTAAAAACTTTCCTATAAAAATTCCATCGACTATTGTATATAAAGAGAAAATCCACATAGTCAAAATAGAAGGTACTCCATATTTAAAAATAAGTTTGAAAAGATTATCTTTTAACAATTTTTGTTGAATAAAAATCACCTCTTAAAATTAATGATATATTATATCATTTTATACAAAAAAGCTCAAACAAATGTTATAATTAAAAAGGGTGATGATTATGGGAAAAATGACAAAGGCGATAAGTAAAGATGAGATTGATCTGATTTTAGGGTCGCGGAAAATAAAACAAGATGTAAGAAATGCCCTTTTAGTTGAATTGAATACAGGGCTTAGAATTCAAGATATAGCGAGATTAAGATATAGTGATATACAATTTGGAAAGTTAGAAATAATTGAGAAAAAAACAAAAAAACCTCAAATAACAAGGATAAATATGGAGCTAGTTGAATATCTTTTTAAGAACAGAACAAGAGATGACAATGCTATATTTGCTTCAGAAGAAAAAGAGGTTAAGGCTTTTGTTAGAAAAGTTCAAGACCAAATATTAAAAGCTTGTGATCATGAAAATATAGACAGTACATTTATAAGTACACATAGCTTTAGAAAATCGTTTGCAACATTAGCATATAATGAAACCAAAGATATTATGTTTGTTCAACAACTCTTAAATCATTCAAGCGTTTCTGTTACACAAAAATATATAAGAATTAATAAAGAGAAGGCAGATGATTATAGAGGGAAGCAAAGATTAGGTTTTTAATTTTTAAAAAAGTGTAACCTATGTTACTGATTTTTTTCTAGAATAATTATATTATATGAACAGGATGGTGATAAAGATGAGTATCCATGGTGGAAATCTACAAAAGATAAAAGATGGGAAAAGAACTTACGGAATAACTCCTCATATACCTGGAGGATTTATTACGCCGGATAAACTGATAAAAATAGCTGAAGTAGCTAAAAAATATAAAGGTGTTTTAAAAATTACATCGGGTCAAAGAGTCTTAATAACTAATTTAAAAGAAGAGGATTTAGGAGCTATCTGGGATGAGCTAGGAATGGAACCAGCTGTTAAAACTCAAAACTCTATAAAAAATGTTGAAATATGTCCAGCTAACTATTGTAAAAGAGCAAAATATCCAACAGTAGGAATAGGAATGAAAATAAGTAATAACTTCCACGGGATGGAACTTCCATGTAGAACTAAAATAGCTGTTGTAGGCTGTAGAAACGCATGTACTGGAGCTTACTCAAAAGATATCGGTGTGATTGTAGATATTGATGGTAAATTTTTTATAACTGTTGGAGGAAGTGCAGGATTTAATCCACGTAGTGCTGATATTTTAATTAGAGATTTATCAGAAGATGAGGCTTATATAGCTGTGGAAACAACTTTGAACTACTACAACGAAAATGCAACTATGGGAGAAAAGTTAGGACATTTTATAGATAGAATTGGTATTGAACTGTTTAAAGCAGATATTATAAAATTATTAGAAATAAAAGGAGACGATAAAAATGATAACTAAAGATACAATAATAGCAGAGATAATAGAAACTAATCCAAAGGCAGTAGAGATTTTAATGGGATACGGAATGGGATGTATTGGATGTCCTTCGGCTCAAATGGAAAGATTAGAGCAAGCGTGTGAGATTCATGGATTAGATTTAAATGAAGTTTTAGAAAAATTAAATGCAAATTAATTTAAAAAGTTTAGAAGGAGAGATTGATGAGTTTATATTTAGGAAAAATACATTACTGGCTTTTCAATAAAATAGTATGGTTTGAAAATTTAGAGGAAAGTATCGTAAAGTTTATAGAAGATAGAGGATTAGATATCTCAGTTAAAAAAGCAGAGATAGATCAAAAATATGGAAAAAAATTAGAGAATAAAAATTTAGAAGAGATTATAGATGTAAATAATATTCATGGTTGGTTACAAGGAAGAATTCACTCTTCAGAAGGTAGAATGGCAGCATGGGTTGACTTTATATTAAAAAATGATGAAAATGCAATAGAGGATTTAAAGAAAGTTTTCGAAGAGCAAGCTATTTTAGCAGTTCAAGAAATTAAAAAAGAGAGAAATCCAGTAACAGCTTCTGAGATTTATAACTGTATGAATAACTATATTTTAGATGGAATGCCTTGTGATAGAGTAAATATTATCTCTGTTTCTGAGGATTCTTTAGTTCAGTGGGAAAGAAGCATTTGTGTGCACAAAGATATTTGGGCAAAAGAAAATGTAGATGTAAAAGTTTTCTACGATTTAAGAGATGCTTGGATTAAAACTTTTGTAGAAAATTTAAATCCTAATTTTAAATATAGTATAGATTCAGATATGAAATTTAATATTATTCAAAAATAAGTTTATAAAACGATAGAACCAGAGATGGTTCTATTTTTTTTTCACAAAAAATAGCAATAAAAAAATTCTTACATAACATTTACATAAAATTAATAAGGAATTAACACACATAGTATAAAGTGTTTGTAAGGAGGGGTTATGAAAAAAGAACAAAAATTAACAGGGATTTTATTTTCAATACCATCATTATTGATAATAACAACATTTTATATCTATCCACTATTGAAGACGGTGATGTATTCACTATCATTTACAGATTCAAAAGGACAGATAGTAGGATTTGCAGGAATTGAAAATTTTTATGAATTATTTACTGATACATCATTTTATGAAAGTATTTTTGCAACATTAAAATTTTCACTAATTACAGTTACTTTCAGCATGATTATATCACTATTTTTAGCTATTATATGCAATGAAAAATTAAAAGGAATAAAACTATTTAGAGTTATATTCTCATCAAGTATGGGAGTTTCGGTTTCAGCAAGTTCAAGTATAGTTTTATTTTTATTCCATCCGAGTGTAGGATTGATAAACGATATTTTAAAATTCTTCGGAATTTTACCGATAAATTGGTTTACAAGTTCAACATATGCGATTTGGGCAATTTCTTTTGCAACGATTTGGATGAACATAGGTTTTGGATTCCTAGTTTTAACTGCAGGATTACAAAATATAAGCCAAGAGATTGATGAAAGTTGTGAGGTAGATGGAGTGGATTATTTCTCGAAACTATTTAGAGTAACAATTCCGCTATTGAGTCCAAGTTTATTCTATTTATTGATCACAACGACTTTAAAATCATTCCAAAGTTTTGGTCAAGTAGATATATTAACAGGTGGAGGACCATCAAACTCAACAAACTTTATAGTATATAGTATTTATAAAACAGCGTTTAGTAACTATAGATTTGATTATGCTAGTGCTCAAGGATTATTCCTACTTCTATTGATTACAATAATAATGATTGTTAAATTTAAACTAGAAAGGAAGGTGCACTACCAATAAAATGAAAAAGAAAATATTTTATACATTACTTATTTTATCTGGAATTTTAGTTTTCTTTCCAATAATATATTCTTTAATCTCTAGTTTTATGTCAACTAAGGATATTATAAGTGGAAAGTTACTTCCAAGTGAAATAAAATTAACAAATTATAAAGAGTTATTAGAAAATGTTCCAATACTTCAATTTTTTATGAACAGTTTGATTACATCAGTTGTTGCTATGATTATTCAGATAATAATTTGTAGTATGACAGCTTATGCTCTTGTGTTTGTAGAGTTTAAAGAGAAGAAATTTATATTTTTACTAATAATGTGTTCTATATTTATTCCTTGGGAGTCGATCTTTATACCAAATTATTTTACAATTTTAAAAATGAGATTATTAAATACAAAACTTGGAATAATACTTCCATTTTTAGCAAATGGACTTGGAATATTTTTAATGGTACAACAGTTTAAAACACTAAATAAATCATTGATTGAAGCAGCTAAAATAGATGGTTGTAGTCATGGGTTTATATATCTGAAAATAGTTTTACCATTATCAAAAGGGATATTAAGTACTTGGGGAATCTACTCATTTTTAAATGTTTGGAACATGTATTTATGGCCGTTAATGATTTCAACTAGACCAGAGTCAAGAACAATTCAAATCGGTTTAAAGATGATAAAAGCTGAAGAGGGAACAAATTTTGGGATTTTAATGGCAGCCGTAGTAATTGTTATTATTCCATCATTGATAGTTCTATTTTTAGGTCAAAGCCAACTTCAAAAAGGTATGACTTCTGGAGCTGTAAAAGAGTAATTAAAAAATTAAAACTTTAAGATAAACGGGAGGAAAAATGAATTTAAAGAAATTAGCAGTATTTGGATTGGGGTTAACTTTATCAACAACACTTTTAGGAAAAGAAAAGGTAGTGTTTTGGCATTCAATGAGTGGAGGACTTCAAACTAGCTTAAATAAAATTGTCCAAGACTATAATAAATCTCAAGGAGATGTAGAGATTGAAGCTATTTATCAAGGGTCTTATGAAGAAACAATCGGTAAATTCAAAGCTATATCTGGAACAAAAGATGCACCTACTCTTATTCAAATGAATGATATCTCTACATCATTTATGTATAACAGTGG
>DIXX01000058.1:0-2240 GCA_002428805.1 Cetobacterium sp. UBA6069 | reverse complement strand
TCTATGCCATTTAACTCATCAACAGCAATAATGATATATAATAAAGATGCTTTTAGAGAAGCTGGATTAGATCCAAATACTCCTCCAAAAAGTTATGCTGAATTCGCTGAGTACTCAAAGAAATTAGTTAAAAAGAACAGCAACGGTTCTGTTGACAGATACGGTTCAGCAGTACTTATGTATGGATGGTTTATCGAGCAGTTCTTAGCTAATGATGGAGTTACGTATGTAGATAAAAATAATGGAAGAACTGGAGAGACTCCAACATCTGTAACGTATAAAAAAGATTTACCAAAAATCTTAGAGTTCTTAAGAGGAATGTACAAAGATGGTTCTGCAACATCATACGGAAGAGATTGGGATTCTATAAGAACAGCTTTCTCATCTGGAAAGGTAGCAATGTATTTTGATTCATCTGCTGGAATTAAGGGAGTTATAAACAACTCTAACTTCGAGGTTGGAACAGGATTTGTTTTAAATGAAAGTGGAAACTTCAACGGAAGTGTTGTTGGAGGAGCATCTCTTTGGATAACAAACTCATCTGCTGATTCAACTCAAAAAGCAGCTTGGGACTTTATTAAATATGCTACATCAAAAGATGTTCAATCTTACTGGTCAATTAACACTGGATACTACCCAGTAAATAAAGCTTCTTACGATACAGCAGAGATGAAGCAAAATATGGAGAAATACCCACAATTTGGAACTGCTGTTGCTGAAATAAAAGAAACTAAGCCATCTTATTCAACTCAAGGAGCTATTGTAGGAGTATTCCCAGAGCTTAGAGATAAAATGGTTGAAGCTATGGAAGCAAACTACGAAGGAAAAACTTCAGTATCGAAAATTGTTGATAAGCATGTTGCTGATTCAGATAGAATAATTCAAAGATATAATAGAATTAACAAATAAACTTTATACTAATTAATACCCTTTATTATTGAAACACCTCTCTTAAGATAGATCGCTATCCTAAGAGAGGTATTTTTTTATATTTATATATTTAGAGGAGAAAAAATATTAACAAGAGATCTCTCTTTATTTTTACTATCTAGCTTTGAAATATAAGCTATTTCAAGATATTCATTTTTAGTCTGAAGATTATTTTTTAATTTAAAATTTTCTATCATTTCAAAAAAATTTTGAGTTTCAAAGGCCGCACTTTCAGTATAAAAAGCTATACCTTTAGCTGAATATTTTATTTCACTTTGAATAGAATATGAAGCTATTATAAGTTCTGTATAAATTTCTGGAGAATCTTTATTAGTTTTTAAAACGATAAATGTATCACTTATATTGTATGGAGATTTGAAACTTTTTAAAACTTTTCTGATATGAGTTTCAATATCAGCAATATTTTTCATTTCCCCTTTAGAGCTACCTAAAATATAAAAATTTATATTTTCGAGATCAGGAGATTTATCTAATTTAGAAATTGCGTGTTCTAAATTATTTTCTAATTCTTCTAAGTTATTTTTCAGATTTTGTAACTTTTCAATTTGTAGTTGGACCATATATTTTTGAAAAATTATTGATTCTAAAATATTTTCTAAACTATTTTCTTCATACAAAAGACATTTTATCTTATCTAAGGAGAAACCAAGAGCTTTACATCTTTTAATGAAATCTATTTGTAAAAATTGATCTATAGAATAGTATCTATATTTTGTATTTTCATCTATGTACGAAGGTTTTAAAAGCCCCTCTTTATCATAATGACGTAAGGTTTGAATAGTTATATTATTTAGTTTTGCTGTTTCACCAATTGAAAAAATCATTTTATCCTCCAAATATACTTTGACTCTATTGTTACAATAGAGTATACACTAAATATTATTAAAGGAGGAAGTAAAATGTTTAAAGAATTTATTAGGTACGCTGTACCTTCAGTATTTGCAATGTTTATTTCATCGATGTATGTTATAGTTGATGGTATCTTTGTTGGGCAAGGAGTTGGAGCTTTAGCACTTGGAGCAGTAAATTTGGTTATGCCTATCTCAATTTTATTTTTTGGAATAGCTTCGATGTTTGCAGTTGGTGGTGGAACACTTATATCAGAGAGTTTTGGAAATGGTGAGATAAAAAAAGGCGTTAGTATATTTAGAGAAACACTACTGTTTTTATTAATTTTGAGTTTAGTTTTAAGTTTTACATTTTTTGTATTTTCAAGAGAAATAATAACATTTTTAGGGGCAAGTGATGTAATCTTAGAGCTTGCAAATACATATTTAAAATATTATGTT
>DIXX01000081.1 GCA_002428805.1 Cetobacterium sp. UBA6069 | reverse complement strand
ATTTCCTTTCAAAAAATAGTTGACTTAATTTCTAAAAAGCTCTACAATATCTCGTATTTTAAAAGAAATTAATAATGTAAATTATATATTATTTTGTAACTTTTTAATATCATTTTTTAAGAACAAAATTTATTAAACAAGGAGGTAAGATGACTAAATTAAATCAATATCAAACACCTATATTCTCAACACTGAAGGACGTATACGCGAAAAGAGATATCACTCCTTTCCATGTTCCAGGGCACAAGAGAGGAAAGGGAATGGATAAAGAGTTTTACGAGTTTATGGGACCAAATCCCTTTTCAATTGATGTAACTATCTTTAAGATGGTTGATGGATTACACAATCCAAAGAGTTGTATAAAAGAAGCACAAGAATTAGCAGCTGACGCTTATGGAGTAAAGAAGACCTTCTTCGCTGTCAACGGAACATCAGGAGCAATTCAAGCTATGATAATGTCTGTTGTAAAGCCAGGAGAGAAAATATTAGTCCCGAGAAACGTTCATAAATCAGTTTCTGGTGGAATCATACTAAGTGGATCAATTCCAGTTTACATGAATCCAGAAGTGGATGATGAATTAGGAATAGCTCATGGAGTTAGACCAGAGGTTGTTGAAAATATGCTAAAGCAGCATCCAGATACAAAGGCTGTTTTAATTATTAATCCAACATACTATGGAGCAGCAACTGATATTAAAAAGATTGCAGATATAGTTCATAGCTACGATATTCCTTTAATAGTTGATGAGGCTCACGGAGCTCACTTACACTTCCATGAAGAGTTACCAATATCAGCAATAGATGCAGGAGCGGATATTTGTTGTCAAAGTACGCATAAAATAATTGGAGCGATGACACAAATGTCAATGTTACATGTAAACTCAACAAGAGTTGATGTAAACAGAATTCAACAAATATTAAGTATACTACATACGACATCTCCTTCATACCCACTAATGGCATCATTAGACTGTGCTAGAAGACAGATAGCTACAGAAGGAAGAGAGTTATTAACAAGAACATTGAAATTAGCTAGAGATTTAAGAGCTGAAATCAATAAAATCCCAGGAATCTTCTCATTCGGAAAAGAGATCATTGGAAGATACGGAATACATGATTTTGATGATACAAAACTTTCTATATCAGCAAGAGAGTTAGGATTAACTGGATTTGAATTAGAAACTTTATTAGTTGACGATTACAATATCCAAGTTGAGTTATCAGACTTCTATAATGTATTAGGATTAGTTACATTAGGAGACGACGAAACTAGTACTGGAAAGCTTTTAGAAGCTTTAAAAGATATAAGTAAGAGATTCTTTGGACAAGGAAAAACTATTGCAGAATCAGTTGGAAAAATGCCAGCTATTCCTGAATCAGTATTAATTCCAAGAGAAGCATTCTACAGTGAAAATAATAGAATTAAATTCTTAGAAAGTGAAGGTAAAATCTGTGCTGAGATGGTAATGGCATATCCACCAGGAATTCCAGTAATCACTCCAGGGGAAAGAATATCAAAAGATACAATTACGTATATTCAAAACCTAAAAGCAGCTAAACTTCATGTTCAAGGAATGGAAGATCCAGAATTAGAATTTATAAAAGTTATAGATGAAGAGGATGCAGTATACCTATATACTGAAAAAATGAAGAACAAGATGTTTGCTGTTCCGATGAACTTAGGAGCAAATAAAGCAGGTATCGAATTTGGACCAGAAGTATTAGCAGAGCACTTCCCAGATACGTTTGGAGAGATGACTTATATAGATGTAGAAAAGCAAAGAGAAAACTTCAATGAGTGGTCATTAAAGTATAAGAATACAATATTAAACACTTGTGAAAAATTAGCAACAGCAGTAAATGCAGCGGTAAGAGATGGATATAGACCGATAACTATAGGTGGAGATCACTCAATAGCTTTAGGATCAATATCTGGAGTTGCGTTAGAAAAAGAGGTTGGAGTAGTATGGATTGATGCTCATGGAGATATGAATACAGATGAAACAACAATGTCAGGAAACATTCACGGAATGCCACTTGCACTTTTACAAGGAGCTGGAGATAGAGATTTAGTTAACTGTTTCTATGAGGGAGCTAAAATTGAAAGCAAAAATGTTGTAATTTTAGGTGCTAGAGATCTTGATGTAAAAGAGAGAGAAGTAATTGAAGAGTTAGGGGTTAAAGTAATTCCTTATGATGAGGTTGTGCATAAAGGTTTAGAAAATGTTTTAGATGAAATTAGAGATTACTTAAAAATCGATAATATTCATATAAGTTTCGATGTGGATTCAGTTGATCCTGAATTTGCTCCAGGAGTAAGCACACCAGTAAGAAATGGATTCTCTCCGGATGAAATGTTTAAAACATTTAGATTCCTATTTAAAAACTACTCTATAACATCAGTAGATATAGTAGAATTTAATCCAGTAAATGATAAAAATGAAAAAACAATGAATTTTGTAAATGATTTAACGGAGTTTGTATTAAACCCGAATGTATAGTCTATAGAGGTGCGAGATGAAAAAGGCGGTATTAGCTAATTTAGAACAGAATTATTCAACGTATAGTAAAAGTTTTAAAAAAATTGTAGATTTTATAAAACACAACCAAAGCATAGTTTCATTTATTTCTATAAATGAGTTAGCTAAGGAAACAGGAACGAGTCCAGCTACAATAACAAGATTTTCAAAAAATTTAGGATTTAAAGGGTATCCTGATTTCCAAAGAGTTTTCCAAAAAGATGTAGAAATTTCAACTTCTCAAATGAGAGAGTTTAGAGAAGAGATTGACTCAATGTCAGGAGATGGAATACTTTCTGAAATCATAACTACAAATATTGAGCTTTTAGAAGAGATGGATGTTGCTTCTATTGAAGAGCAATTAGAAACAGCAATGGAAATGATAAAAAATAGTAGAAAACTTTATATATTAGGAGCTAGAGGTTCTTATGCATTAGCTTACTACTTATACTTTATGTTAAAGGAGTTAAGAGAGGATGTAGAACTGATGATATCTGGAGCTTCTGATTTTACAGATAAACTACTATATTCGAGTCCTGATGATGTATTATTTACAATATCATTCCATCCATATACAAACTTCACATGTCAAGTTACCGAATTCTTTAAAGAACAAGGGAATAAAATAATTACTATGACGGATAAGAAGGATTCTGTATTAGGTAATATATCAGATTTAGTAATCACCACAAAAAATGGAGGAAAAGCTTATACTTTTGTTCCAGGAATAATAATTTTAAATGCTTTACTTATTAAATTTGGAAAGCAAAATAAAGAAGAAAGCATTGAGAGACTAGATAAATTGAAAAAAATAACAGATAGATTTAATATCTATCAAAGATAAAAAAAGAGAGCAATGCTCTCTTTTTTTTATCTTTGGTATTTTAACTTTAAAAATAAATTATCTACTGTTCTAAGAAGTAGTCCAATTAAAAGTAGTGGAAATAGATAGAACTTAGCTGAATAATCTACAATAGAGTTATTATTTGTTCTTTTTTTATCTAGCATTTTATTTTTTCTTCACCCCTTTTATTTACAGAAGTTATTATATATCACTTTTTCTATTTATGCAAGAAATAAAAAACAGTTGTCTTAGAAATAAAATTATGCTAAAATAACTAATCAAAAAGTACTTTTTAATGAGGAAGTTTATACTAAAAAACAGAACAGAAAGATGAGGGAGAAAAATGAGTGAAAATTTAGAAAAAAGGTATGGTTTTTCTGTAGCCTTTTCAATGGTTGTAGGAATTGTTATTGGAATCGGAATCTTCTTTAAAGCAGGACAAATTTTAACAGCTGCAAATATGAATCCTAAGATAGCAATAGCTGCTTGGATTCTTGGAGGAGTAATTTCTATTTTATCGGGATTAACAGCTGCAGAGGTGGGAGCGGCAATTCCTGAAACAGGTGGAATGATAGCTTGGATAAAGAGAATTTATGGAAAAAGAATAGCATTCTTAGTGGGATGGGCTCAATTAATTATATATTTCCCAGCCTTAATAGCTTTAATAGCTTATTATTTTGCAGTTTTTACAGGAAATTTCTTGAATATAGACCCTAGTAATACAGCCTTTTTAGGTGGGACAGCTTTTATAGCAATCACTTTCCTTTTTGGAATAAATATATTTACAAAAAATGTAGGAGGAAAAATTCAAACTGTAGCTACTGCAGCTAAAATTGTTCCGTTATTATTAATAACTATATTTGGATTTATATTTGGGGATAACTCTTCTGGAGTATTTTATATGACAGAAGTTACAAAAGAGGCAACATCATCTTCGCCTTTAGTTCTTCTTGGTTTATCTTTAGTTCCAATTATGTTTGCATTTGACGGATGGATATATGTTGGAACAATTGCTGGAGATTTAAAAAATGTAAAAAAAGATCTACCTAAAGCAATAATATTAGGACTAGGATTTATTGCTATTTTCTATGTGGCGTTAAATGTAGCTCTTTTAAATGTATTTACAGCTGAAGAGGTTGTAAAGCAAGGAATGTTTGGAGTAGCAACAAAACTATTTGGACCGATGGGAGCTAAGTTTATATTCCTAGGAATTATGATTTCTGCTTTTGGAGGATTAAACGGAATGACATTGGCTTCAACAAGAGTTCCTTATACACTGGCTATAGAAGGTCATCTTCCAAAAAAAGAGTTCTTCTCTAAGATAGATGAAAAGTATAAGCAACCAGTAAACTCTTCATTAGTGATGTATGTATTAGCAATTATTTTCTTAATTGCAATGTTAATAACAGGAAATCCAGATATATTTGGAGATGTTCCAGTAGCACTGTTTTGGTTATTCTATTGCTTAGTATTTTTAGGTTTGTTTATTTTAAGAAAAAGAGAACCAAATTTAGAAAGACCTTATAGAGTTCCATTTTACCCAGTAGTGCCAATTTTAGCATTAGTTGGAGGAGCATCAATATTTGTTTATGCGGCAATATCTAATCCAGGATATATGGCAATATCAGTAGCATTAACATTAACAGGATTATTTGTATATAGAAGTAATAAATAAAAAAAGGTTGCGTGAGCAACCTTTTCTTATTTTT
>DIXX01000018.1 GCA_002428805.1 Cetobacterium sp. UBA6069 | reverse complement strand
CCCGCCATTAAAGAAACTTAAAGATGTAGAGATACATCTTTTTTTTATTCTATAGATTTGTAATTTTTACAATTTCTTTAAATATAGAGATTGTATCTTTTAAATTTATAGACTTTATTGATGGATTTTTTAAAATCTCATCTGAATCACTCGCGTAAAATAGGAGATTAATCTGATTTGCAGATGGAGAAAGAGATACCCCATCTTTTAAAACTTCTATTTTAGGGAATGATTCATGCTCAAAACCTTCTAATAAAATAAGATCAACCTCTTTCTTATCTAAAATATTTAAATTAAACTCAGGAGTGAATTTAATAGTTTCCACTTTATAATTAGCATCTTTAAAATGTTTTAAAAGTTGCTCGATTAAGCTAGATTTACCACTGTTTTTAGCTCCGCATACTGCAATAAAAGGAGTGTGATCCATGAAGATATAGTTAAATTTAAGCTCTTCTTCAGTGTCGATACTTTTTAAAAGTATATGAGGATTAAAATTTGTATCTTTTAAAGAGATGTATTTAACATTTAGTTCTCCGAGAAGATCTTGAGGCCTATAGTTTTTATCCATAAGAAGTCCTTCGATAGTACTCAAAGAACTTTTATTATAGATTCCAAAAAGTGGATAAGATTTTCCATTATTATCTTTAATAATAATAGCATCGTATTCGTGTGAGGCAAATTGTAAAATAAAATCAACTAACTCTTTTGTGATATTAGGCATATCGCAAGTTGTAACAAAAATAAAATCCGCTTTTGCATGTAGAAGTCCTTGATAGATTCCTTCTATAGGGCCTAAATTTTCACAACTATCAAGAACTATTGTTCCTCTTGGTATTAAAAAATTTTGATTTTTATTTATTGAAACCATAAGATTCTCAAAACTTTCTAACTCATCAGTTATTTTTTCTAGAAAATTTCTATTTTTATCATATTTAAGCAGAGCCTTATCTAAAAAATTCATTCTAGAACTTTTTCCACCAGCAAGAATCAAAGCATCGATATTTTTAATTTTATTCATATATTTACCTCCCACGGTTATATTATGATGAAATACTTATATTTTTTATCAGAATTGAAGGTGAACCAACACCTGATAGATTAAACTTTAAATCATCTCCAATAAATTCAATATTTTTTAAAAGTTCAAAGAAGTTTCCAGCAGCAGTTATTTGGTTTAAAGGCTTTGTGATTACTCCATTTTCTATAAGGAAACCTTCTGTAGCAAGGGAGAAGTCACCTGAGATAGAGTTAAGTCCAGAGTGTAAACCAGAAAAACCAGTTATAAGAATACCGTTTTGAATTTTATTCAGAAGAGTATCAAAACTATTCTCTCCTTTTTCTAAATAAAGATTGAATGTAGAGATTCCCATAGTACCTTTATACCCACCTTTAGATGCATTTCCTGTACTTTCTACACCATCTTTTTTACTAGTTTTAAGATTGTGGATATATGTTTTTAAAACTCCATTTTCGATTAAATTTTTAGGTTTAGTTGGAACCCCCTCGGCATCAAAAGGAGCACTACCATAACCATCTTTAAGATGAGGGTTATCAGTAATTGTAACTAAAGGATTAGCAACAACTTCATGAAGTTTTCCTTTAAATTTTGAAACTCCTTTTTGAACAGCTTCAGCAGAGAATATTCCACTCATAGATCCTAATAAATCAGCAAAAGTATCGTTTTCTATAATAACATCATATTCTTTACTTTCTATAGAGATTGAGTTTAATTTTTTCAGAGCTTTACTGACAGCTTCTGTTGCTAACTCCATAGGGTCCATATCTGAAAAGTTTTTAGCAACGATATAAGCTGCATCATTTTTGATAGATTCTCCATCTTGAACAACGACAGCCAAGTAAGCATAGATAGAGTTTCCTTTATGATATAAATCTAAACCTTTTGAGTTTTTGATTATATTTTCTCCTTTACCACTTCCCATCATACAATAGTTAACACTTTTTATTCTAGAATCTATTTCTAAAGCTGTTTTTTCAGCTTTTAAAAGAAAATCAATTTTTTCTTGAACAGATATATTTTCTAAATCAGGATTGAAAGAATCAATTTTTTCATATTCCTTTTTTTCTCCGTAAGTTTCTATAACATCTAAATTTTCAATAATTTTACCATTTGAAATTGCTCTTTCGATTAATGGTAAGATATCCTCTTCTTCAAGAGATTCAGTGTATGAGTATCCCATTTTTCCATCAACTTTAGTTCTAAAAGAGATTCCCATATTTTGAGAGTTGCTATAAGTATCAACTTCTCCTTTGAATACTTTGATAGTTTCACTCTCTGAAGATGTAAAGTAGATTTCAAATTCCTCTAATTTTAAATCCTCTGCAGTTTTAAAAACTTTATCTATAAATAATTTCGTTTCCATAAATTCCTCCAAAAATAGTAGTTAATAGGATTATACCCTTTAACTTTTAAAATATGAAGAGAAAATTCTAAAATTAATCATCTTTCTAAAAAAAAAATCCTGTGGTATACTCTAGTAAAATAGAATAAAAGGAGAGAAATAATATGATAGATAAAATTTTGGTTGAAGATATATTAAATGAAGCTCTTTGTACAGGAGGAGATTTTGCTGAGATTTTTGTTGAAGATAAAACAGGAGATTCTTTTTATCTAGTTGATGGAAAAGTTGAGCAGGCAATATCAGGAAAAGATTTTGGAGTTGGAATAAGAATATTTAAAGGAGTTTTTTCTGTTTATGCTTATACAAATGATATGAATAGAGAAAGCCTTCTAAAAACAGCTCAGAAAGCAGCAAAAGCTATCAAGGGAACAAAGGAAGATATTGTTATAAACCTTGTTAAACAAGATATAGAGAATAGACATAAAATAGTTTTAGCACCTGGAAGTGTATTAAAAGATGATAAGATTTTAGTAATGAAAGAAGCATATGAAGCAGCAAAAAACTATGATGAGTGTATAAGCCAAGTTAGAATAAATTATGGAGATTCAACTCAAAATATTTTAGTTGTTAACTCAGAGGGAGTTTGGGCAGAGGATAGCAGAACAAGAACTAGATTAGGAATTGAAAGTATAGCTTCTGAGATGAATGAGATGCAAACGGGGTCGTATAGACCTGGAGCAGGAAAAGGTTTTGAGTTCTTTAAAGAGATAGATGTGAAAGAATATGCAAGAGAGGCTTCTAGAATAGCTAAGACTATGCTAGGTGCAAAATATGCACCAAGTGGAAAGATGCCTGTTATTATAGAAAATGAGTTTGGAGGAGTTATATTCCACGAGGCTTGTGGACATGGTTTAGAGGCTACGAGTGTAGCAAAAGGTCTTTCAGTGTTTGCTGGAAAAATTGGAGAGAAGGTTGCAAGTGATGTTGTGTCTGCTGTAGATGATGGAACATTATTAAATGAGTGGGGATCGTCAAATATTGATGATGAAGGAACACCTACGAAAAGAAATCTTTTAATAGAGAATGGAATTTTAAAAGGATATATGATTGATAAGTTAAATGGAAGAAGAATGGGAGCTCAAAGTACGGGAAGTGCAAGAAGAGAGTCATATAAATACGCACCAACTTCTAGAATGACAAATACATTTATTCTGAATGGGACGTCATCTTTAGAGGATATGTTAGCTGGTGTAGAAAATGGAATCTATGCTAAATATATGGGCGGAGGATCTGTTAATCCAAGTACTGGAGATTTCAATTTCTCTGTAATGGAAGGGTATTTAATAGAGAATGGAAAGATTACAGAACCTGTAAGAGGGGCGACACTTATAGGAAACGGTCCAGAAGTACTTCATAAAATTGAGATGGTAGGAGATAATCTGTCACATGGTCAGGGTATGTGTGGATCGGTTTCAGGAAGTATTCCTGCAAATGTAGGACAGCCACGTGTTAAAATTAGTGACATTGTAGTTGGAGGAAGATAAAATTAAAATATGAGACAGAGAAATTTTTCTTTGTCTTTTTTTTATCTTTTATTTTTCATAAAATCATTTTGTGGAAAATTTTTTTTATTTTTGTTGAAAATAAAACTTTTTTATAATATAATGAATAAATGAAAAATCAAAAAACAATAAATAAAAAAAATATATGGAGGAAAACGAAATGAAGAAGTTGAGTTTAACAAGCAAAATATTTGTATCGTTAGTTTTGGGAATTATAACAGGTTTAGTTCTACATCCATTAAAAGGAAATGCTTTTGTAGAAACATATCTTATTAATTTTTTATTTAGTTTTTTAGGTTCAGGATTTATGAGAGCTATTAGAATGATTGTGGTACCTTTAGTATTCTGCTCTCTGACAGTAGGAGCTGCTGGAGTTGAAGATGTTAGAAAGTTAGGAAGAGTTGGGGTAAAGATTTTAGCTTTCTATCTAGGAACTACAGCTGTTGCAATAACCTTGGCTTTAGGTTTAGGAAATATAATAAATCCAGGAAAAGGGATTGTGCTTTCTGATATAGTAACATCAAAAGTTACTGTTGGAGAAAGTAAGCCTTTCGTAGATATACTTCTTGGTATGATTCCGGTAAATCCTGTCGAAGCGATGAGTAAGGGGGATATGCTTCAAATAATAGTTTTTGCGATACTTTGTGGAGTTGGGATCTCTCTTTTAGGTGATAGAGTTAAAACTATAAAAAAAGGAATCGAAGAAGCGAATAACCTTATGTTAAAGTTAGTTGAGCTGATTATGAAACTTGCTCCTTATGGAGTTTATGGACTGATAGCAAAAACATTTACAACTTTAGGATATGCAGCGATGTTACCTCTTTTGAAGTATTTCTTAGGAGTTATAGCAGCATTAATAATCCATTATTTAGTGACTTATCAAGGTTTACTTATTTTGGTAGCAAGATATAATCCAATAAAATTTGTAAAAAAATATGCTTCAACAATGGTCGTTGCATTTTCAACTTCTTCGAGTAACGCTACAATTCCAACATCGTTGAAAGCTATGCAGGAAAACTTTGGAGTTTCTAAAAGCATTTCATCGTTTACTATTCCTTTAGGAAGTACGATAAATATGGATGGAACAGCAATAATGCAGGGAATGGCGACTGTATTTATAGCTCAAGCTTATGGAGTTGAGTTAACTATGGGGAACTATATAACAGTTATCTTTACAGCGACTTTAGCTTCAATAGGAACGGCGGGAGTTCCTGGAGTTGGACTTATAATGTTGGGAATGGTTTTAACTGAAATAGGATTACCGTTAGATGGAATAGCTTTAATAATGGGGATTGATAGACTACTAGATATGCTGAGAACTGTTGTAAATGTAACAGGAGATGCTATTTGTACTTTAATTGTAGCTAAGACAGAATCTGAAATA
>DIXX01000072.1:3772-6384 GCA_002428805.1 Cetobacterium sp. UBA6069 | reverse complement strand
AGTTTAACGTCTTCAACCTCTTTTCCGTTTTCCCTTAAAAATTGACCTTTTGCCTGAGTCATATATTTTGCAAACCATTTAACATCCATGAAACTCTCCTTTGAAAATAAAAAAGGTCAGCAAATAGCTGACCAGTTTAGTTAATTAATTTTATCTAATAAAGATTTTCCTGCTTTGAATTTTACAGTTTTCTTAGCTTCTATTTTAATTTCTTCTCCAGTTTTAGGATTTCTTCCTGTTCTTTCAGCTCTTTCAACAACTTCTAGTTTACCCCATCCGATGAAGTTAATTTCTTCACCTGCTTGTAAAGTTTCTTCAATAGTTGCTAATATTGTTTCTAATTTTTTTTCTCCATCAGTTTTTGAAGCGAATACTCCTTTTTCAAATAGTACTTTTGCGAATTCTTTTTTTGTCATTTTTTTATTTCCTCCGTTATTTTTTTAATTACTTTTATAAATATATACTAACAAGCCTTGTCTGTCAAGTACTTTCTAGTTATTTCTCCATTTTTAATATTCAGTTCTAACCAGTCTGTCAAAACATTTTTAGGAATATTGACCCCTTTTGTTTCGCATAACAAATGTGGATTTTTTTCAATATTGTCATAATATTCTAAAATTTGCCTTAAACGCTTGTTTATTCTAGACAAGTCTTTCACTTTAGAATCTTTCTTACCGCTTCTGTGCCTATTAGCTCCTCTTGCACCTAAGTGTTTAGAAGCTTTAGCCCTAGTTAAGAAAAGTGAAAATTTTTTACTCAATTTTATTATATCTATTTTTTTAAATCTAGTGGCAATATATAGACAAATAAAATCATCTAATTCATTAATAAATGCCACCGTTATTATTTTTAATATGTTTAACAGCCACTATATCATCTCCTCAATTATTTTTTTTGAATTTGCGTTCCTTAAAACGCTTTTTAAAGCTTCTTTGTTATTACTCCTAGTTCTAACCTCACAGAACTCTTTATTTTCACAATATGGGCACTCTGAGTGGTTTAGAGAACGAGATAGGTTGTTATCTATATACGCTTTCATTATTCTGAACATATCCATTTCAGAAAGCGTCCCTTTAACATCCTCGAAAAGAACCTCTTTCCTTTTCAAAGTTAGTGGGTTATAAACTATTATTTTATCGACCCTCTTTATTTCGATATCGAAATTTTTATTCATTATATTTTTTTCAACGTAATAAAAATGATTGAATAAAATATTTAAAAAGAAATTCCTGTGTAAAGTGTCGTCGTTTAAATCAAACAAGTGAGTTATCACAATTTCTAAAGATTCTTTTTCTTCTTTATAATTCATAGATAAAATCTCGTGTTTCAATAATGGCGAACCGCTTTCAAAGTTAAATTCAGGTATTATTTTCAAAGTGTGGGTATTCAGCCTAGTTGTTAAAGAATCTAAATATTCTTTTAAGTTTATCTTTTTGATAACACAACTTTCTAAGCTATCAGAAAAGTCATCTGTGTCTATTAATTTAAATAACCCTTCTAGTTTTTCGGTTACACTTTCTCTTATTGCTTGAAAATACCTTTGACTTCTATTATGAGCTTTCTTTGATATAAAAGAAATTTCTTTTTCAATAATTATCGCTGCCATTTTTTTAAACCAGTTTAAGCTTATATTGTCCCCTTTGCATAAAGCGTCAGAAAGGACAAAAGTTATTTTTTTCAATATTAAATATTTTAGGGTATCGTCATAATGGTGATACCCTTTAACTTTTATTGGTTTTATTTTTTTTGCTTCAATACAATATTGGTTTCTGACTAATTTTTTATTAATCATACACGCCCCTCTAAATTGGCATTTAGAAAACTCATAAAAGAAAAACTCATCAAATATTATATTGTTCCAGTTTCTCTTTAACATATCATTCTCCTTTTTTTAAATACTTATGGTATTGATTTATTCTCTCCTTTAAAAAATCAGATAATTCAGCTAATGTCATTGATTTATCTGATAATATTAATTCTTCTATGCAATTTTTAATTATTGCACAATGTTCTTTCCCATGCTCTCCAAATAATACTTTACTTCCATCTCCGAATACGTTCAAATCTAAACTGTCTCCTGATATAAATTTAACATTATATCCTTTAACAAAGTACCCATTTAGTATTACACTTATTCTCCTTAAATCATTACGGTAAATATAAAAGCTACCAATATTACTTGCGATAGTTAACATATGTTCTCCTTAAATTCTAAGTTTAATTATAGCATCTCTGATAGCTAGTTTTAAAGCGTTTTCTAAAGGGACGCTGTATGAGACATTTAAGTCTCCCATCAATATGAGTGCGTTCCAAGTTCTAAACGAGACTCTGCCAGAACCACTTGAGCCATAAATTGTTCCAGTACGATTATCTATCATAGATAACTCTACACTGATTTCAATAGAATGTTCCAAAGAGTTAAAGATAATTGGGATAAGGATACCGCTATCATCTAGACCTATATTGGTTATTTTTAAAGCCATGGTATAGTCACTTACAGAGAAATGAGGATTAATTGCACCGTTGCTTAGAGTTGTGGAAAAAGCGTGTTCTCTCATAACTTGAAGTAATTCGTCTCTAGATAAAACACGAAAATCATTATTTCTAAGTTC
>DIXX01000072.1:3191-3558 GCA_002428805.1 Cetobacterium sp. UBA6069 | reverse complement strand
TTACTGAACTCAACGTCTCCAACAACAACATCATATTGATTTCCAACTCTGTAACCAACATCTTTCAATCTGTTTGGGTTTTCTAACTTATATTCTTTAGACGAACATCCTAGGAATATAAAAGTTAAACTTATAATTAAAATTAACTTTTTCATGATTTTAGCCCGGCTCTCTTTGCAACCGCATGAATCACGTTTTCTATATTTAATTCTTTTTCATCCATGTTTTTATGATCCTCAACACTTATATAGTTTCCGTTTAAAACTTCATCTAAATCTACAATTACATCATGAACATACCCTGACTGTTTTAGTTTTTCTACTAAATCAACATCTTTGATTTCTATAGCTCTACCTTCAATAATATG
>DIXX01000072.1:0-2909 GCA_002428805.1 Cetobacterium sp. UBA6069 | reverse complement strand
CCAAGGGTTATAATCTAAAAAATCAGGGTTAATATTATCAAGGATAAAATATTTGCCACTTATACGAAGTATCATAAATGGGACAAAAGGCACTCTAGGGTAATCCTGGTAATTCAAAAGAGATGAACCTTCATGAATGTAAAATTCTTGCTTTTCTCCTTGGTATTCTTCCTCGACATGTTTCAAAAATCTTTCGTCTCTGTTCGAAACTAAGTCGAGGTTATCGTGAAGCTTCTGTATGTCATCTATTAAATTTTGTTCCATATCATTTACAAAAAATGCTCTTTTAATTTTTTTCATTTTTCTCCTCCGACTCAATATATTTTTTAACTTTGGCAATGTGAGTTTTGCTCATTTTAGTTCCCATTTCATTTATCTCTAAAAACAATTCTATTTTTTGTTCATCTGTGAAACAAGTGTGTTTATGATTTACTTCTATCCTGGAATAATGAAAAGTTAAATTTAAAAGATATTTCATATCATCAAAATGTAAATCTTTAAAATAACAACCATCTTTTAATTTGAATTTATTTTCTATAAAATCAAAAATAGTTGTTAACCTTTGCTTTCCATCTAAGACTTCTATATAACAATCAGACTTTGAATGTATATCAACAATTGTTGTTATATTAATACGAGCTTTCTCTTGGAACAAAGCCAAGATATATTTTTGTTTTTGGTCCAGTGTCCACACAAGACCCCTTTGGTAAAATGGGTTTAGGTTTATTTTACCTTTTAAAACGTCTTCATAAACCTCTTTAACCACTCCACCCATATTAGGGATGATAGTTATCAGGTTGTTCCATTTGTTTTTTGTATGTATCTTTTTACCATTTGTTGGGTCTTTCTTTGTTAATTCGAACCTTCTAAAAACACATTCTTCTTCTTTTTCATAAGGTTGACTGTTTTTATCAAGATAAATAAACACTCCACTAACTTTAACTAGAATATCATTTATTATCTCTATAACTTTTAAGTTTTTAGTTTTATATAGATATCCTATATAAAAAACTTTATCGTTGATTTTTAACATATTAATCACTCCATCGACAGTCGTCATAAGGTTTTTTTAGTTTTTCAGGTTTTTGATAGAATATAAATCTATACCAAGTATAAATATCCCACGCTATTAAAAACTGAGCTATTATTAAAACTATCCCTGCTTCTATAAACAATACAGGGAAGACTTTTGGTAGCCCATCCCTGTATACATTATAAAGAAACGCTATCCAACAGGTCGTTCTAGGCACTATGGCGAACAAAAAAAGCCAAACTAATGACATATGCTAACACCCTTTTATTATATCCGCTATGTGATTCCCATCAACAATATAGAAGTTAATTATATTAATAACAAGTTGAGCCGATATTCCGCTATGGTTTTCTTTTAAAAATAAATCTTTTATTTCTTCAGGGCTTTCTTTCTCTTTATACGATTCAATAATTGCTAAAGCATTTGCTACTTCCATGCCTTCGTAAATATCCTTAACCCTAATGTTAACCATTTTATCCCATTCTTCTTCAAATCCTGGTTTAACATATTTCCTTCCTCTTTCGATATACTCTTCAATTTTCTTTTGTTTTAATGACATTCTTTTCCTCCTCAAGTTCTTTTATTGGATATAATTTTACTGCTACTGCCTCTCTTGAAACTAAATGACCCAATAATAAATTTAGTTTCCTATCAATTAATATTCTACTTATTTCACCTGTTGCCTTTGTCGATTTGAATAAATCGTAATTACTATAGCCATTTCTCATTATTACATATGTGGCATCCTTTGTTTCAAATGTATATTCATGATAGTTATTTGGATGAATTTCAATACTTTTAGTAAACGTTAAATTAAAAAGTATCAAAAACAAAATGCTAATTTTTTTCAATTTTTACTCCTCTTCTTCATATTCGTCTTCTTCGATTTCTGAATAATTTTCGTTGTTGTTGATTAAAAACATTCTTTTTGAAATAGAATAACTAACCTCGTACCTTCCGCTGTAGCCCTCTCCTATCTCCTCATAATATAGAGTCATGCCTTGAGCGATATCTCTTCCTAGAACGTTGTCCACTTTTAAAACTAATAAAGTAAACCAGTTTTCACTGACTTGAGTCCAACGCGTATCAAAGTAAAATACCTCTTCAAGGAATGAATCGAGTTCGATTGAGTGAAATCCTTTTTCGTTTGGTAAAACCCAATTCGGAAGAAAAACCTTATTCTTTATGATCAATTCTTCTCTTTTAAACGTAGATAAAATTCTATGCATTTCTTCTAGCCTTTGCCCATAAATCCCGTTGAACCTTATTAAAGATTTTATCTCCTTACCTATTTCTAAGTTTAAACACCACTTAAGTAGTTCTTTTTCAGGAAGACCTAGCGGATTAACTTGATGGAAAAGAGTTATGATTTCTTCGGTTGTGTAGGGATTACCTAATAGTTCCTTCCTTAGCAGCACTTCTGTGTGCTCAATGGTATAATGTTTATCCATTAAGGCATAAGGTCTTATTGTGCAATCTTTTAAATCACCCTGACACACTTCGTAATCTCCTGGGATGCCTATCGCATCCATGAGCTTAATTCTCTGCTCTAAAGTTAGTGGTCTATCGAACCTTATTTCGTTTGTACACCAATTAGCCATGATATTACTCCCTTCTAACAATTGCTTCTAGCGATTGGTCTTATTTTTTTGATAAATTTATTTACGTATTTTTTTAATAAATATATGCAAGCGTAAGCCTTTTCGATATCGAAAAAATATTCTTTCATTAATTCCTCAAAAGCTTTGATTGATTCAAATTCATTTTTTGTTGGTACATAATGGCTATCACTAAAAAACATATCAATAAACTCTTGGTTAGTTAACTTACCTTTCTTTTCAGGCAATACAACTACTATGCATTTTCCCATACTACT
>DIXX01000094.1 GCA_002428805.1 Cetobacterium sp. UBA6069 | reverse complement strand
TGGTGGTGAGATAGTGTATAAAGAGTTAACAGCTAAGATAAGAGTATCTCTAAAAGAACAATGGTTTTATCATATAGTGATAGGAGTATTATTTTTAATCTATACAGCCATTGTCATATTGGGAAATGGAATATTTTTAGATGATATTATAAAAGTATTAGGTTTGCTGTTTTTATTTACAGGTATTGGAAATCTAATTTACTCTTTTTCTGGTATAGGGGAAAATGTCTTTCATTGGGGTGAAATTTTTTTTTGGGGAATAATTGAGTTTTTTTCAGGTTGGATGTTACTTTCGAATAGGTTGTTGATTGTTGAAAAGAAAATGATAGAAGAGGTTAGTTTGGCGATTGAAAAAGTTACAGAATCTAAAGTTGAGTTGCAAGGATATTTAATTATCTTTTATATCGGAACTTTTTTGATGTTTAGAGGTATTAGCCATATAGTAACTAAGATATATGAAGAGGATGGAATTGAGCACAATAAAACTTTGTTGATTTTAAAAAGAATTCTTATATTAGATGGTTTTGTAGATTTTGTTTTTGGAGTGTTTGTAACGCTTTCTATGTATTTAGCACAAGGAGTTTTTTATTATATTTTGTTTACTTATGTATTTATTACTTCTGTTTTAACTATAATATTTGGATTAGGATCTAAATATTCATCTAAAATTGAAGAGAAGAAAGAGAATGTTGAAATTGAAGAAGAGACAACTGGATAAGTTGTCTCTTCTTGTATATTCTTATTTATTTTTAGCTCTAAAATCGTCTAACTTTTTGTAAAGCATAAGAGCGCCGCTGTTTAGAAGCTTATCTTTGATAAATTCGTTTGATGGGTTTTCGAAGTAATCGGTAGCGATTAGAGTAGCTAAACCGTGTCCAAACAGCCAACAATCTAAAAATAGTTCGTTTTTAAATTCAGTGGGAAGGTTATCAAATCTTTGATCCTTTTCCATTTCAACTTTCATTAAATCTCTGAATTTCTTTAATAAGTTAGCGTAAGAGCTATCTTTTAAGAAAATAGATTTAAAAAGTTGTTTTTCTTCTCTAGCAAAGGTACAAAGACCGATACCGCTGTTAAGGAAAACCATATCTGTTTCAGGTCTCATAACGTATTCCATGAATATATTCTTTGCTTTTTCTATAAGCTCTAGCTTCAATTCGTCCATAGATGTATAGCAGCTGTATATAGGTGCTGGGGAACAATGCAAAGCTTTAGCTAGATTTCTTGCCGTTATTTCGTCTAAACCGTATTTAACGAACATTTCAAAAGCTTTTGCGTGTATTTGTTCTCTTTTAAAAATAGCTTTTTTTGGCATAAGCCCTCCTAAAAAATTAGAATTTCTTTACAAAGTTAATACCTATACTAGATATTTCCTTTTCGTATTTTATATTTTCAACAGTTCTAGT
Organism: Cetobacterium sp. UBA6069; assembly: GCA_002428805.1. Taxonomy (GTDB): domain Bacteria; phylum Fusobacteriota; class Fusobacteriia; order Fusobacteriales; family Fusobacteriaceae; genus Cetobacterium_A. The sequence continues at coordinate 2,366 of DIXX01000094.1, read as the reverse complement.
GTCGTAGAAGTAGTGATTGAATGCTACTGTCCATTCCGTAGTTTCGTTTGGTCTATATTTTACTCCAGTACCAATCATTGTTGAATCAAGTGCATATTCAGTTGCAGCATAACTCTTATCAGGTGCTCCAGTATCAGCGTAGTTGAATCCAACTAACCAAGCAAATTGGTTTGTAAACCAGTACTCAGAACCTACAGATATCTCCCATCCGTTATCGTAATCAACGTTCATTCCCTCAACTCTATCCATAGTAGCTGATTCGTTGAAGTAGTAGTTACCCCCGATGAATGTTGTCCATTGGTCAGTGACTTTGTACGATGCTCCTAAAGCGGCTAAAGCAGGTAAATCTCTTCTAGTTTTTAATCCGTCTCTATAAACAGGATATTTATTAAGTAAAGTATTTTCGATAAATCCACCGACAGGTGTAGAGTTACCTTTTGTAGTAGAGTTAGTTTCAAAATCTAATTTAACTTTACTGTCATATCTAAAACCGATGTTTAGTTTGTCATTAGGAACATAGTTTAAACCAAGTTGTGCTCCGATACCAAAAGCTTCTCTTTCTGCATCTATAGATATTTCCTTACCATTTGCAGGTAAAGGTAAAGGGAAGTTAGGAGTTGTTTTAGCTTCCATAGTTCTTTTTCCGTAAACCCCTCTAAGAGCAACTGAAGCTGACCATTTATCTGTTAAGTTGTATGCTTTACCTAAAGTAGTTTGGGCGTACATATTTGACCCTTCAACATTTGTATCTTTTAAGAAATTATTAGCATTAACAGGTCCAATAGATAAAGGAATACTGTCTTTATAAGCAAGAGTAGCTCCACCGGCGATTCCTCCCATAGTCCAGAAGTATGCTCCATCATCTGTTTTTTTATAAAGAGCAAGGTTTGGAATTGGAGATGATAAATCAGTTGAGAAATCTCTTCCATCTTGAGACATGTTTTGATCTCCGAATGCATATTGAACTCCACCAACAAAGTAAGTACCATTTTCTAATCTCATAAGACCAGCAGGATTGAAGTAAACTGTAGAACCGATGTTTATAGCACCTTGTTGTGCAGGGTTACCTCCATACTCAGCTGAGTAGTTTTGTATATGATCTATCGATGCTCCCATAGTAGAAACACTTAAAGTCGCAATAAGAGCGATTAGTGATAATTTAAATCTGTTCATTTTGTATATTCCTCCCTAGTTTTTGAAAATTACTAGTGTAATATAACATATGTTTTTATAAATTACAAGTGTTTTTTGAGTAGCAACGATATGTGAAATCATTGAATTTGACTTCTTTTATTAGAGTAAAATTAGAAAGAGTTATTTCTGGAAAATGAGTATCTCCAGAAAAACTTCCTTTAATATGAGAGATGTGTAACTCATCAATTTGAGGTAAAAAATATTCGTAAATTGTTTTGCCACCGATAATGAATATTTTTTTGTTTAACTCTTTTTGTAAAGAGATAGCTTTCTCTAATGCTTTATGAGGAGAAGTGAAAACTTCAATATTATCAGAGGAAAAATTATTATCTCTTGTTAAAACTAAGTTTATTCTATTAGGAAGTGCTCTTCCGATAGATTGGAAAGTTTTTCTTCCCATAATAACAATATTGTTAGTAGTGATTTCTTTAAAAACTTTTAAATCTTCAGGAATATCCCAAGGCATATAGTTGTCTTTACCTATAAGATTATTTTCATCCATCGCGACAATAAGAGAGAGCATAAATTACTCTCCCAAATCAAAATCATTTTGTCTAAGGGCTTCGTAAAGAACAATAGCCGCAGAGTTAGAAAGATTTAAAGATCTTCCCATTTTTATCATAGGTATAGTGATACAAGTTTCAGTATTAGCTTCTCTTATTTCTGCAGGGATACCTCTAGATTCTGGTCCGAAGACTATAAAATCGTTAGGGGCATACTTAACATCAGAATATTTTTGAGTTGTTTTAGTTGTTGCAAAGTAAAAATTAGAATCAGGGTATGCTGCTCTTAACTCCTCATAATTTTCCCAAACTTTTAAATCAATCATATCCCAGTAATCAAGTCCTGATCTTTTAATTTGTTTTTCATCTAAAGAAAAACCTAAAGGTTTAATAAGATGAAGTGTTGTATTAGTAAGAACACAACTTCTTCCGATGTTCCCAGTGTTGTATGGAATTTCAGGCTCCATTAGTACTATATTCATAAAATCCTCCTTAAAATTGATGTAATCATAAAACAATTTTAACATAATTTTTTTATAAAATAAAAGAAAGATTTAATGTTATAATAAAAAAATAAAAAACTTGTTGACGAACTTTAAAAATTGTGGTACTATTATATTTGTCAGCGGGAAATACCGCAGACGATGAATGAAAAGGACATTAACAACC
>DIXX01000029.1 GCA_002428805.1 Cetobacterium sp. UBA6069 | reverse complement strand
AATAACCAGAAATAGTAGCTACTTGCAAGAGGAACGAATCCTAATGTTGAACTTAGTTTACTATAAGGAACAAGTATAGCAAATATCATAATTGTAGTTGTTAAAAGAATAACTTTTATATCTGCACTAGATTGTATAAACGGAATTTTTCTAGTTCTTATAAGATGAATTATAAGAGTTTGTGAAATAATACTTTCAATAAACCAACCAGTATGGAACAGATCTTGACTAGCAAGAGTATTGGCTTTGAAAATATAAAACATCAATAAAAATGTCAGTACATCAAATATAGAGCTAAGAGGGCCAATATAAATCATAAACTTTGCAACATTTTTAGCATTCCAATTTTTGGGACTAATAATCTCCTCTTTATCAACATTATCCCAAGGAATTGAGATTTGAGATATATCATATAACAAATTTTGGAAAAGTATCTGTATTGGAAGCATCGGTAAAAATGGTAAAAATGCACTTGCTAAAACAACACTGAAAACATTTCCAAAATTAGATGAAGCTGTCATTTTTAAATATTTAATCATATTAGTATATATTTTTCGACCTACAATAACTCCTTCTAAAAGAACAGATAAATCTTTTTCTAATAAAATTATTTGAGCGGATTCTTTAGCAATATCCATAGCTGTATCTACAGATATACCTACATCAGACTGTTTTAATGCAGGAGCATCATTGATTCCATCACCCATATATCCAACTGTATTTCCCATCTCTTTTAAAAGTTTTATAATTCTACTCTTATCTATTGGAGAAAGTTTGCAGAAGATATTAGTAGTTTTTAGTAAATCTTTCAGTTGTGCATCATTTAAAACTTCTAGAGTATTACCATTTAAGCAACCAGTTATTTTAAAATCTATATCTTTACAGATTTTTCTTGTTACAAGTTCATTATCTCCAGTTAATATTTTTATATCAACACCATATTCATTCAGATTTTTTAAAACATCACTGACACCATCTTTTGCAGGATCTAAAAAACCTAACATTCCTATAAAACTCATTTCACTTTCATCTTTAATTGTGAAATTAAGATCTCTATCTTGAGGAAGATATTTTTTAGTAATTCCAATTACCCTCATCCCATCTTCATTTAATTTAGAAACCAAATCTACAATTTTTTCTCTAATTTCTTGAGTCATTGGGATGGTTATATCATCTATCTCAACGAATTCAGAAGCATGGAGCATCTCTTCAATAGCCCCCTTAGTAATCATAAATCTTTTACTATGATTATCTTCTAAGATAACAGACATTCGTCTACGCTCAAAATCGAAAGGTAACTCATCAACTTTTTTAAACTCATGCTTTACTCCGTAGTGCTCCTCTTCAAACTCTAGAATAGCTCTATCCATAAGATTTTTAAGGCCAGTTTGGAAAAAACTATTAAGATAAGCTAGGTATAAAACATAATCATCTTCATCACCATTGAAATTGATATATTTTACAACGGCAACTTTGTCTTGAGTTAAAGTTCCAGTTTTATCTGTACAAAGAATATTCATAGCACCAAAATTATGTATAGCATCAAGTTTTTTTACAATTGTTTTCTTTTTTGAAAGCTCAATAGCACCTTTTGTAAGATTACCAGTAACAATCATAGGTAACATCTCAGGTGTCAACCCTATCGCAACAGAGATACTGAAAAGGAAAGCTTCAAACCAAGAATCTTTTAGGTAGCCATTGATAAAGAAAACGATAGGTACCATTAAAATCATAAATTTTATTAGAAGCCTAGATATATCGTCAATTCCTTTTTCAAAACTATTTGTAGTTGAACTATTTTTTAAAGACTCCCCAATAGCATTTAGGTAACTATTTTTTCCAGTTGCAAGAACAACTCCAGTTGCAGTACCACTCAATACATTTGTTCCCATTAACAAAATATTTGTTAAATCAGTAACTGAAGTATCACTAGAGTGCAGAATTGAATTTTTTTCGATTGGTGCTGATTCACCAGTAAGAGCAGATTGGCTAAGGAAAAGATCCTTGCTCGATATAACTCTTATATCTGCGGGAATAATATCTCCTGCAGCAAGTTTAACAATATCACCTGGAACAAGTTTTTTCATATTTATCTCTTCTGAAGCATTGTCTCTTATAACATTTACAGTTGTTGTAATAAGATTTTTTAGTGCTTCTGCAGTTTTTGAAGAGTTATATTCTTGGAAAAACTTTATGAGACTACTGACTAAGATCATTGAAAAAATAAGGACTATCGAAAACCAAGATTGATCATGCTTTTGAGCAAAGATTATATCTGTAAAAAATGAAACTCCAGCTAATATTGATAAAATAAGATTAAATGGAGTTATAAAAGCTAAAAAAAGCTGAGTATACCAAGGTTTTACTTTTTCTTTTACAATCTCATTTATACCAACCTCTTTTAATAAAGCCTCACTTTGAGTTTTGGATAAGCCATTCAACGAGGTATTTAATGTTGAAAAAATAGTTTCAACATTTGCTTGAGAGAATAGCTTTAAAATTGAGCTGCTATCATGCCCACTATTTTGAAAGTTTATATTTTTCATAAAATCACGTCCTTAAATTATGATTTTTTGGTTTTATGAATAGCATTCACAATTCCACCACTAGTTAGAGAGATAATATCTTTTAATACGAGAGGGAATATCAAGTGTCCAGCATAAGCTATGTAAACAGGTTCCCACTCTGGTTTAAATTTATCCTTAAAAAGTTTTAATCCTTTAAAATTATAAAAATGCTTTTCATGATTGAAAATAAAATGTTCCATACTTTTATATGGAGTTAAAATATGTTTTTCTATCCCTGAAAGAGGGACAATCCCTAAACTAAAAGTAAGATAGTTATTTTCTTTAGCATAAAGAATAAGAGAAACAAAAAAGAATTCCATAACTCCATTTTCAAGATAATTTCGATGTCTCATCAAATCTAGTGTTAAGCACTCTTTATTAGGAGTTCCAAATAAAGTAGTAAACGCTATAATTTCACCATTTTTCTCAACAATAGCTATATCGAAATTTTTTATATACTCTTCATTAAAATGACCAATAGAGAATTTTTTTTCTGAGGCATTTTTTCTTTTTAACCACTCTTTAGATATATCTGATAAAGTTTGAATTATAGAGCCATTATTATTTTTATTAAGAACTCTGAAAGTATAATTATCTTTTTTAAAATGAGTGTAAGAATATCTAAGTTTTTTCATATCAGAGCCTTCGATAGTAAAGTCTTTTAATATTATTTTTCCCCGCTCTCCGATTTTAGATATAATCATGTTGTTTTTAAGATAATTTCCTATATATGGGTGGTCAACTTCATAAAAAATACATTTTTTTTCATTCTTTTTACAAAATTTTTTAAACTCTTGAATAGCTTTTTCAAAGAACTCCTCATAACCGATAGGATCCCCCATAGCGATGTATGAATTTCCTTTCTCACCATACATAATAAAACAACAATTTTCCGAGTTTTCAGGATAAAAGAAAAAATTTTTATCATTCAAAAGAGCAAGAAATCCATTTTCATTTTTAGAAACAGATAAGCAATATTGAATTTTTTGGATCTCATTTTTGGATAAACTATATTTACCTTTATTTGATTTTTTATTTGAGAAATAGAGTAGTTTATTTAGCCATTTCATAGAATCCCTCCAAAATTTTGATGTTAAATTTATATACAAAAAATATAAAAAAATCTTTTAATTATATACTTTTACAAAAAATAAAAAAAATTTTTAAGTTGAAAACAAGGAAGCGTTATTTTATTTCCGTAAAATTGAACGAGAACATAGGAATAAAAAAGAACATGAAGAAATAAAGTATGGAGGGGAGCTTATGAAGAAAATTTTCTTGTTTGTATGTTTGGTTCAATTGTTAGGGTGCAATACACCAGAAAAAACTTCAACAGAAGTAAAAAGTAAAAATACTTTTATTGGAGTTTCGCAGGATGTAGGAAAAATTGAAACACAGATTTTAAATCTTTATAAAGAGGTGAAGGGAGTTCAATATAAGTTTAGTGGAAATATGTCAAATGATGTTGTTTCTTATGTAACTGGTAAAAACTTAGTTATTCCAATAATTCCAACAAAATTAGAGGATGCAGATTATCTAAGTCTTGGAGTTATTATGGATTTAGAGAAAAAAACTGAGATGGTGATATTAGATGGACTTAGAATAGATTATTTAGAGTTTAAAAAAGTAATTGATACAGCTAATGAATGGATAGCTAAAAGTTCAGGATTTAGAGCAGAGAATCCTTTAGAGATTTCATTAGTCAAAAAAATACTTATAGATTTTCCACAGAGTAAAGAGCCCCGTGAATTTGAAGGTGTTATGATTTTCTCTGATGGAATGAGAGGAAGAGAGATTCTTTTAAAAGAGATTGGGGATCCAGCGGATGAAACATTAGTTAATATATCTTTGAAAAAAGATCATATATTACACTTAGCAAATGGATTATCAACTTTATATATTCAAGGAGCGATAGCAGAAAACTATCCAAGTATTGAAAAAGAGATTGAAAGAGTAACTAATCAGTATTCAGAGTTAAAAACAATTTTAAAATAAAAATTATAAAACAAACTAAACATAGGAGGGTATTTTATGAAAAGAATATTGGTTTTATTTCTGGTTTTAGTAACTACAATTTTTGCAGAGGTAAAAACAGAGTTAACGAGTTACAAAGTGTTAGTGGATAAGGATGGTGTGAAAAGTAAGGTTGAAGCTACTGAAGCAACTCCTGGAGATATAATAGGATATAATTTCTTTATTTTAAACGGAACGGAGGAGGCGTTGGAAAAAATAAGTCCCACAATTCCAGTACCTTCAGGTACTACTTTTATGCCAAACGAAGGGAATCCTAAAAATTATCTTGTATCTGTAAATGAAAGAGATTTTTTACCTTATCCAATAATGCAAGATGGTACTCCGGTAGATGACTCTCAATATAGATTAGTAAGTTGGAATATTGAGAAGTTAGAGCCTGGTGAATCTCTGAATTTAGAAGTTCAAGTTAAAGTAAATGGGGGTGTTAACTAATTTTAGAAAAATTTAAAGTAACACAAAAAATTAAAAAGGGAGAGATTATATGAGTAAAAAAATTGGTTTAAAATTAGCGTTACTGCTTTCTCTTGCTGCTGGGGCAAAAGCCTATGGTGTGACAACTGATACTCCACCTGCTAACACAGACATAGGAAACCAGGCGTACGTATCGTATTATACAGAAGCGAATGTACAAAAATATTTACAATCGAACATTGTTATAACTAGAGTTAATTCAGCTTATAACTTAGTATTAACACCAGATAGAGAAACAACAATTACTAGAGGAAATATAGCTGTATTTAACCATACTTTAACAAATACAGGTAATATAGTAGATTCATATGATTTAAGACACGGATATGAAGCTGATAGAGGAGTTAAATTCTACTTAGATCTGAACAGTAATGGTATAATAGATGCTGGTGAAACAGAGTTAGTAGCTGTGGATGGGAAATATCCAGTAAATAACCTTGCATCAGGTAGTAGAGTTAGTATTTTAGTTGTAGTTCCTACAAAATTAACTGATGATATGGGTGGAGTTTCGAGCTATATCTATGCTAAATCGAAAGGAAATGTTAATTTACCAGAGGTTCAAGTTTCTGAAACAATTAATTTCCAAACAGGTGGAAATGCGATTGTATATAAGGCTTTAAATAAATCAAGTGGAACATCTGAAAATGATAATGAGATAACAGTAAGTTTAAAAGTAGCAAATGATGATCCGTCACTAGCAAACGTAGCAAAACTATTCAGTTTATCAGATAAATTAGAACCAGAGTTTAAATATGTAGCAGGAAGTGCAAAGTGGAAAAACTTTGATGGAATAGATACAGTTCTAACTGATGCTGATGATAATGAGTTTGATTCTCAAAATGCACAACCAATCAAATTTAAATATACTGCAGGAACAAATACAATTGATTTTGAATTACCAAATGGTATTCCAGGTAATAAGCAATTAAATACACCAAATGGATATTTAGAGTTTAAGGTTGTTGTTCCCGCTAAGACGCCAGTAAAGCTAATTCCAAATACGGCTACTTATAAATTTACACCAACAGGTGGAGTAGATCCAATTAATAGATCATCAAATACTGTTAACTATGAAATTTTAAAATATGTTAGTGCTACATTTGAAGGACATCATATTGCAACAGGGCAAGCTGGACAAACTTTAAGATTTGTTAATAAATTTACAAATATAGCAAATGCATCTGAAAGATATTCTATAGCATTATCAGATGAGTTCTTCCCAACAGGAACTACATTTAGATTGGCTATGGAAGCTAAAGAGGGTCAAAACTTAGTTGAAAGACCTATTTTAGATACAAATGGAGATGGAAAGATTGATACAGGATTAGTTTTACCATCTACAGACACAGTAGATAACTCTGTAAATGTAATTCTTTATGCAACTTTACCTACAAATATGTCTGCTCCGGGGTCGAACTATAAGATTGTTAAAAATGCAACAAGTAACTATACACCAACTTATGTTGTTAAAGCAAACGATACTGTGGGAACAGTTTCTGTTACAACAGTTGACTTAACAAATAACTTCTCGTTATCTGAGCAACCAACAACAGCGCCAGGACTTGGTTTAGGACCTGAGAGAAATCCAGTAACTCAAATCAATGTAAATCCAGGAGCAACAGGAACATTTGTACTTCATGTAAACAACACAAGTTCATATGTTCAAGATCAATATACTTTAGAAGTAAGTACAAAAGCTGACTTCTCTGATATGACTTTACCTGCAGGAGTAGTAGTTAAATTTAAGCAAGGTGGAGGAGCAGAGGTAACAAGAACTGGTATAATCTTACCAAATGGAAGTCAAAGAATAGATGCTGAAGTAACTGTAGCTTCTACAGCAGGAGCAGCAGTTGTACCTTTATACTTCAGAGTTACATCTTTAACTACAGGTGCTAGAGATATTAAGTATGACTCTTTAAGTATAAACGCTATAAGAAGTGTACAAATTATACCTAACTTAACTGGTGAAACTTATGCTGGTGGAAACATAGTTTATACTCACCAAGTTAGAAACAATGGTAATGTTTTAGAGGGAGATGGAATTGCGAGTTCTGTAATACTATCAACACATGAAAGTATAGCTCAATGGAGAACAGAACTATTCTTGGATGTAAATAAAAATGGAATCTATGAAGTTGGAACAGATATACCGTTTATAGATTTCGCAACTGTTGGTGGATTAAAAGCTGGAGAGCAAGTTACAATATTCTCTAAAGTTTATGCACCAATCGGAGCAGTAGCAGGAAGCACAAACGTAACAACAATAACACCAAATGTAACTCAAGGTACATATTCAACAGTACCAACAGTAACATCAGCAACAGATAGCACAAAAGTTTTAGCGGAAAAATTAGCTATAACTAAGCAACAAAGATTAAGTCCAACAGGAGCTTGGACATATAATCTTCAAAATGCAAATCCTGGAGATAAAATATACTATAAAATCCAAGTTAAAAATACAGGAAGCGATAATGCAAATACAATTCAATTAAAAGATACGGTACCTTTCCATACAACTATAACTTATAGTGATGTAGGGGATATTCCAAAATATGAGGTATTTAACGCAGCAGGTGTTTTACAAACATCAGGTCCTATATTAACAAAACCAGCTGAAGGAACTAGAGGAGAGTTAGTTGTAGACTTAGCAACTTTAGAAGGAGGACACTATGTAAATATGTACTTTACAGTAAGAATTAATGGTTCTACACCAGTAGTAACACCACCTGTAGGTCCATAAGCAACAATTTTAAAATAAAAAAATAAAAGGGAGGGGATATTATAATGAAAAAATTATTAATAGTTATAATATCCTCTCTATTTATATGTTTAGCGTTATTTGCATCAAGTGATTTTGAAGTAACAAACATAGCTCGTTATAGTATTCGAGGTGGAAGTGATGTTTCAAGTAACGAGGTTATAACAGCAGTTAGATATCAGGATGTCGATTTTACAGAGGATCCAGAAAATATAAAAACTCAGACATTAACAGCAGCAAACAAGATATTTTTAAAAGCTGATTTGATGATTTGGGGACCAAGTGATAGAAACTTCTATTTTAGAAGTACATTTTCCAATTCAATGTATGCCAATAAAATTAAATTTACTGTAATAGACCTTTCTACAGGAGAGGTTACAGAACTCCAAAACAATGAAGAGAATCATTTTGAGAGTTCTACTTTTTTATTTAAAGGCAACAGAAAATATATGATTTTTTTAGAAGCTGAAGATATAAAAAATACAATAAATTTAGAAAGTGCATTATTCTCTTTAGAGTTAGTTAAGAAAGAGGATAATGCAATTTTAGGTTTGGTCGCAAATAAACTTTTAATAAAAAATAATTTAAAATTAAAAACAGCTCCAGAAAATAATAGTGAGCAAGAATTTGATAAAAATAAAGATTTAAGTGTATTTGGAATTTTAGAATTAGATAATTTATTAAAAGAAAATATATATTTTACTATTGATTTAGATAAAAATGTAGAGTTCTCAACATTTGAACTATATATTGATGGAAAAAAAATAGAATTAATATATGATGATATTTTAAAAAAATATAGAACCGAGGATTTGAATTATAATGGAGAACTGAAAATTGAACTTTATATAAGAGATGCAAAACATATTGGAACTATTCAAAAAGGAAGTATTGCCTTAGAAGTAAATTATAATGGTAAAAAATATGATGAAATAAGAAATAGTGTAATTTACAAAAAAGATCAGAATATATTAATTGAGAAAATTTCAAAAACAGCATTAGCATCTATTGGAGATTTAGTAAAATATGAGGTTATAATAAAAAATAGTTTAGATGAGGAGTTTTATGAGATTGATTTTATAGATATTTTACCAAAAGGTATGGATTTTATTGAAAATAGTGTAAAAGTTCCAGAAAACTTTACTTTAGTAAAAGTAGAAAAAAGAAGTGGAAATGAGATTCATATAAAACTAAAAGTTAATAATAAAACTAAATCTGTTGAAAGCGAAAAATTAATATATATGACTCGTGTGAATACGAATGCAAAAGATGGTAAGAATATTAATAGAGTTACAATGATAGGAAAAACAAGTCTAGAACAAGTATTTACTTCAAATATTGCAACAGCAGAGGTAAAAGTGGATAAGGATAATTTTTACGATAAAGGAATTATAATTGGAAAAGTTTATTTAGATTTAGATGAAGACGGGATGTTTAATGAAGAAAAAGATATTCCTGTTTCGGGAGTAAAAATATTTTTAGAAAATGGAGATTTTGCAATAAGTGATAGGTTTGGAAAATATAGTATATATGGAGTAGAGGCATTAACTCATGTAGCTAAAGTATATCGAAACACCTTACCGCTAGGAACAAAAACAAAAAATATATCATACCTTCATAGTGAAAATGGAGAATCACGCTTTATAGATTTGAAAAAAGCTGAGTTAGGAAGAGCAGACTTTGCACTTGTTTTAGACGGAAGTAGAGATTTAGAGTTTATAAAAAAAATATTAGAAAAAAGATACGAAGTTTTAGTTCAAAATGATTATGAATTAGATAGAGCAATTGAAGGAAAATTTTTAGACCAAAAAAAATTAGGAAGTAGAAATGAACCATCAGGTGAGCGTGGAGTTATAAATAGTGGACGAGAATTAGATATAGAAGCAATCCGAAGTAGTATTTTATATGAAAATTTTAAAGTTGAAGAGAAAGAGGAAGAAAAAAAGAAAAGTTTAATTGAAGAGTGGAATTTAATTCCAGACCACAGATTAGAAGCAGCTCTTTATACCTTTACTAACGACTTAGATATCATAAATGTTGAGGATAAAAAATTAGTTCCTGAGTATATGAGTTTTCAGGTAAAGGGACCTGGAGAAGGAACGTTAAAACTTTTTACAAATGATGTAGAAGTTTCTCCAGCTAATATAACTTTAACAGCAAAAGTAGCTGAAACAAATGTTTTTTTCTTGGAGTATAGTTCTGTAAAATTAGACCCTGGAAAGACAGTTCTTAGACTTTCATACCACGATATGTTTGGAGTAGAAAGAGCTAGAATAGAAAAAGAGGTCTTTGTAAGAGGACAGTATGCCGATGTAAAAGTTGAGATAGTTGATAGTTCTGAAGACAACACTTTAAAAAAAATAAAAGTGACTGGTACAGATCAATATGGATATGGAATAGATCAAAGTTTAACTGTAACTATCGATGCAAATAAAGGAAGATTTATAACTCAGGATGGTGTAACAGAGAGTAGCGTAACTTTTGTAACAAATCTCGATGGATATGGTGAGGTTGGTTATAGACCTAATCCAGGAAAAAGTAAAGTGAATTTTAAGATAAAAGCTGAAGGGAAAGAGAAAGAGGTGTCTCTTGATGTAGAGGGAGATCAACAAGACTTCTTTTTAAATGGAATTATTGAAGGGCGATATAATTTTAGTAAGAATAAAGATATGAATTTCTTTTTTGAAAAAGAGATTGATTCTCACAGAGATAAATTCTTCTATAGAGGCTCTGTATATGCAGAGGGAAATATAGATGATATAGGGTATTTAACATTGACTTATGATACAAATAAAGATAACGAGGACAAGTTTTTTGCATATAGAGACCCTGAAGATTATTATCCAATCTTTGGTGACAACTCAACTAAAGGTTACGTTGGAAAATCAAAAGACAATCTGTTTTTAAAGATGGAAAGAAATCAATCTTATATACTATATGGAGATTATAAAACGGGTGAATTATTAAATCAAAGATTGAGATTAGGAAGATACAATCGAACTTTGACAGGAGCTGTAGTTAAATACGAGGATGATAATATTCTTGCGACAACATTTATAGCAGAAACTTCAAATGTAAAATATCAAGAGGAGTTTCGTGGTGAAGGTGTTTCAGGTCCATATAAATTGAGCCGAAGAGAGATTGTAGAGGGAAGTGAAAAAGTAGTTTTAATTATAAGAGATAAGATAAGTGGAATAACTTTAGAAGAGAAAAATTTAGTTTCAGGAGAAGACTATAAATTAGAGTATGATTTTGGAAGATTATATTTTTCAGAGCCAATTCCAAGTATAGATTTGGATTTTAATCCAATTTATATACAAGTTTCATATGAGGTTGAAGATGAGGAAGGAAAGAAAAGTTTAGTTTATGGAGGAGAAGCAAATTATAAAGTAAATGATAAGGTGATGGTTGGTACATCTATTTTTAAAGATGAAAGAGAGACAGAGAAGCAAGAAATTGTCAATTTTCATGCAATCTATGAAACCGAGCATATGCTGCTTGTTGCAGAACAATCTTTTACAAAAGATGGGCTAAATGAAAGAGGAGATGCTATATCAATTTTAGCACAATATGAAAAAGAAAATTTAAAAGCAGAAGCAATCTATGAAAAAGCAACACCTGAGTATGATAATGAAGATGCGAGTGTTGAAGATAGTATTCATAGAGGAAAAATTAATGTAGAGTATGGATTTGAAGAGAAAGGAAAAGTAAAACTTGAATCATCTTTAGAAGAAAGAACATTAGAAAGTGGAAGTAAAGATAGAAAGATTGATACCTATTTAGGGTATGAAAGCGAATGGATAAAAAACTTTAAATATGAAGCGGGATTGCGTCAATATATTAAAGAAAATATAACAGAGTTAGAATCTGTTTATAGTCTTGGTGGAAGAGTAACTTGGAAAGGAATGGAAGATGATAAGCTGAAACTGTTTTTAGAATATGAACAAGCTATTGAAAATCCTGATCAAAAAAGAATAGCTATTGGTGCAGATTATAAGTTATTTGAAAGAACATCTGTTTATATGAGACATGAACTAGTTTCTGAACTTGGTGATTTCTACTATTTAGAGGGAGATGAAAAGAATAATAGAACAGCATTTGGAGTAAAAACAAATTATTTAGAAACAGAGGTGTATTCAGAGTATCGAGAGCAAAATAATGATGAATCTGTGATTCCTGAGTTTGCATATGGACTTAAAAGAAAGTTTAAACCTATAGAAAACTTAGAAATATTTGGAACTTTTGAAAGAGTTGAAGCTTTGAATGCTGAGGAAAGTAGTGAAACAAATTTAACAGTCGGTTATGATTACGAAGAGATTAAGTTTGGAAGAATGAGAGGAGAGTTTGAATTTGAGATAGAGGATAAATCTTCGTTTTTAAATAAACTTAGCTATGGAAAGCAATTGAATAAAAGTACATATTTTATAGCTAAAAATAGATATTATATTGAAGGAGATGAAGAGGAGAATAGATTTTTAGTTGGATTAGCTTATAGAGATGCAAAAGATAACTCTTATCATGCTCTTAATAAGTATGAATTTAACTATTCAAAAAATATTGTAGATGAAAACTATAAAAAATACACACATATACTAAGAAGTGCTCATAACTTTCAAAGTGAAACAAACAGTGAAAAAAATATAACGTTCGCTGCGAAAAGTAGTAACATAAACTATGATGGAACAGAAAGTAGTTATCGAAGTTATTTAATTGCAGGAGGAATAAGTTATGACCTTTTTGAAAATTGGACAGCTGGAATTAATTTAGCAACATTATTTGATAGCGAGACAAATATAGACTATGGTCTAGGTTTTGAGCTTGGGTATATTTTTAAAAATAATTTATGGTTGTCATTAGGCTATAATTTTATAGGATTTAGAGATAAAGATTTTGATCCAAACGGTGAGTTAGCTCAAGGATTATTTTTAAGATTTAGAATGAATGTAGGAGATATCTTTGACAAATATAAAGCAAAAGGAAAAAAAGAACCTCCAGAACAGGTTGAAATAGTCGATGGATAGAATTAACCTAAAGAAAACTAATAAAGATTACTCATTTTTATGAAAATATGTTATACTATTATTCTGAGAAAATATTATGGAGGAATTTCCA
>DIXX01000041.1:7407-16235 GCA_002428805.1 Cetobacterium sp. UBA6069 | reverse complement strand
CTAGTAACCCTAATAACTTTTTCATTAATTTCCTCCTGTTAATAATTTTAAAATTCCACTCACAACTAAATCTATCTCTTTTTCTAAATTAATTGCTTTTATTCTCTCTTTAAACTCTTCAATATCACTTATAAAATAGTCATCTGTATTTTTATAGAAAAGTCTTTCTAATCTATAAGATTTTATTCCACCCATAATAAAAATAATCATTATATCAAGTTCTTCCTTAGAGTAATTTGTATTTGGAATATTTTTTATTATCTCTTTTAAAAATTTTCTATTTAAAAATTCAATTTTTAATAATTTCTCTCTAAGAATTGGTGTTAAATGTTCTAAGTTCCTAGTTAAATTTATTAAAATTAGATGTGATTGAAGATTTTCAGATGAAATTATAAATCTTTTGATTATAAAAGATTTTAATTGTTCTTCATAATTTAACGGTTGTTCAAAAAGTAATACTAACTCCTTTTCTCTCACGTTATAAACTTCATCTATTATATTTTCTAAAAGCTTATCTTTCGATTTAAAATATGTATAAAAACTTCCTTTAGCTATTCCTAAATGATTAGTTATATCTTCAACTCTTGTTTTAAAAACACCTTTTTTTAACAATACACCTTTGGCAGACTCTAAAATTTGTTCCTTCTTCTCTTTTATCATTAAGTACCCCTTTTCTAAACTTAAATATAAAATGACTAAACAGTCACAGAGTATTTTAAACTACAATGACTATTTAGTCAATCAATTTTTCATTTTTTTACCACACGTTATGTGCATTTGAATTAAATCCTGATGAAGTAGAGTAATATTTCGCATCTATTGGTTTATTTTCATGTACTAATATAAGTCCTTTAGTGGATTTTACTGCTCCTGTTGCCAATTCATTCTCATCTAAATTATTGTACACTTGGCTCTGAGTACTGTCCAATATATGAAAACCTAATTTAGCATATCTATTTCTTAAAATATCTTTCGCGGCATAAGTTCTTGCTGCTACAGCTTGAACCTTTAGAGCTTCTAAACCAAAACTTTTTGGCATCTCACTAGGTACAACTTGTAATAAATAGTCCTCAATATCTATCTCATTTATTAAGTTTAATCTTGTTCCGGCCTTAGCTAATCTAATTTCAAAACTTCCTCTATATGTTGGATGGTTATAATCTTTAATATTTCTTTTTATATTGGTCAAAGATATCATTCTATTAGATGTAATAGCAATATGATTTTTAGTTTTCAGTCTTAATTTTCCAGCTACTATCACTTGTGTAAATCCATCTTTTGTAATAAAATCTACAGCTGTTCTCGGATTTAAATTAACATTTCCGTCCTTACTTCTAATTTTGATTGAGCCAACTGAATGCATAGATATTTTTGTATGATCTATACTACTAAATCCTGTTGTCATTATTCCTACTTTTAATTTTTCACTAATCCCATCAACAGATTTCATATTTTTTAATTTTGTATCAAAATAATATCTATCTAAGACTTTTTTATAAGAGTACCCCTTATTTTTAGTCAGATCCATTGCGGCCCATTGAGGAATTCCAGCACCATGACCAAAACCACCACCATATATGTTATAAGAACCATTTCCTAATCTTTCAATTGATAAAAACGCAGACGGTAAAAGTGATGGATTCTTTGAGATTGGTCTTTCTAAATACGAAGAACTTCCCCCTTTTGCACCATATAGATTCACTGTTGTATTTATACTGTTTTTACCAACTCCTAAAAGACTTCTTATATTTCCCTCTTTTGCTACTATATACTGCCCCCTAGTTCCTTTTACCATTATTTTTATAACTAATCCTGATTTTCCTCTTTGAAGTACTCTAATATCCGTAACTTCTCCAATTGGATTAAGCGAAACTTTTTTTGAAACCCACTGCCCATTTGAATATGTAAGTACCTCTTTTGGTCTCCTATTTGCTAAAGAAACTAAATTTTTATTTAAAACATTGCTCATCTCGTTTCTTGTAAGAGTTAATTTCCATCTCCAATAACTTGAAGTATCTCCATGTCCTTTAACTCTTATATTTTTATAGAAATTCAAAAATTCACTTTCTGAATATGTTTTAAATGGATTTTTTGGTGATTCCATATCATTTACATATTTTAAATATGGTATTGAATTGGCTATTGGTAAATTATCTTTTTTATGACTTCCATATAGATCAACTCTATCACCTTTTAAGTTGCTTACTTTTACTGCAGTTGCTACTTTTCCACTTTCAACTCTTTTATAATAATCTTGTTTTGAAGTACTGCTACATCCAAGTATAGATAACAAACAAAGGCTTATACCCAATGTATTTTTTATTCTAGTTATTTTCATTATATTTTTATTCCCTTTTCTAAAATATATTTTCTAACTCTTTCTAGCTCTTCAGCTGTATCTACCCCTATTATTTCATAAGGTGTTTCCAACACTTTTATTTTATAGCCATTCTCTAAAACTCTAAGTTGTTCTAAAGATTCTGAATTTTCTAATGGTGTACTATCTAATTTTGAGTATTCTAAAACAAACTCTCTTTTATATCCATATATTCCAACATGCTTAAAATATATATCTAAATTTTCATTTCTAGGATACGGAATCACACTTCTAGAAAAATAAATTGCGTAGTCCTTTTTATCTGTTATAACCTTAACAAAGTTTGGATTTTCAATATCCTCTTTTTTATTTAATTTGTGCTTTAGTGTTGCCATCTTCAAATCGTTTTCCTCTTTAAAAACTTCTATTAAAGAGTTTATCATATCTGGTTCGATCAAAGGTTCATCCCCTTGAATATTTATTACAACATCGTAATCTGTTATTTTCTCACAAACTTCTGCTATTCTGCTAGTTCCATTTAAATGATTAGTATCTGTCATAACTACATCTCCACCAAAAGATTTTACTGCATCAAAAACTTCTTGTGAGTCTGTTGCTATAACTACTCTATCTAAATTCGATTTTATAGCTCTTTTATAAACCCACTCTATCATAGTATGACCACATATATCCTTTAACGGCTTTCTCGGTAATCTTGTTGATTCATATCTCGCTGGTATTACTCCTAAAAACTTCATTTTACAACCTCCAAAATTCAATGTATAATAAGATTATACAAGAATATCATTTTAAAAAAAAGAGTTTTTATACTTAAAAAGGAGAAATTTATGTTACGTATTTATTTTGTAAGACACGGTGAAACGATTTGGAATACACTTAAAATATTTCAAGGAAGATCTAACTCGCCTTTAACTGAACTAGGAATTGAACAAGCTAAAAAGCTTTCTGTCTTTTTAAAAGATATTGAATTCAATAAAATCTATTCTTCTCCACAAGAAAGAGCTATGCAAACAACTAAATTAATTTTAGGTGATAGAACTACAGATATTACTCCTATCGATGAGTTCCAAGAGATTAATATGGGAAAAGTTGAAGGAATTCCAAGAGAGGATTTCGAAAAAAACTATCCTATTGAATATCATAATTTTTGGCATAATGCAATAGATTATAATCCGAGTGCATATGAGGGTGAAAGTTATGAAGAGATTCTTCATAGAGTTAAAATAGGCTTAGATAAACTTATCTCGGAAAACTCATCTGGAAATATTTTGGTTATTAGCCACGGTGTGACATTAAAAGCTATCTTTAATATTATCAATCAAAAAGGAATTGATGAATTTTCTAAGCAAGCTGTCCCTGAAAATACAAGTACAACTATAGTTGAATATAATGGAGATAGCTTTAAAATTATTAAATTCTCTGACACTGAACATCTAAAATAATTTTTAATATTGACACAAAGGAATTTATGTAGTATTAAAGTACTAAATTATATATTGTTCTCTATTTTAATCAGGGGGTGAGTTTTTTGGGAAATAATAGGTTTAATGTCAATATAAAGGTAATGGGTATCGGTGGCGGTGGTATAAATGCTCTAGATGAAATTGTCAGTTCGAACATTGATGAAGTTACTTTTTTTGCACTTAACACAGATCTTCAAGATTTAAACAACTCTAAAACACCACATAGAATCCAACTTGGACCAACGACTACAAAAGGTCTTGGTTGTGGTGGGAATTTAGAGCTCGGCGAAAAAGCAACAAAAGAAAGTTTAGCATTTATTAAAAATACTCTAAAAGGAACGGATTTTCTTTTTTTAACATCTACGATGGGTGGTGGTACTGGAAGTGCAGCAGCATCTTTAATTGCTAAATTAGCAAAAGAGATGAATATTTTAACTGTTGCAATCGTCACTAAACCATTTTCTTTTGAAGGAAGAAGAAGAATGAAGGTTGCTGAAATAGGAATCAAAAATCTTACTCCTTTTGTTGATTCACTTATTGTTATTCCAAACGATAAACTCTTAGATAATTCAGAACCAAATATAACAGTTCAAGAAGCTTTCAAAAAAAGTAATCATGTTCTTTTTACAGCTGTTAAAGGTATGACTGATTTAATGCTCGCTAAAGGGCTTATAAACTTAGATTTTGCAGATATAAAGTCTCTTCTTTCTAACTCTGGAGAAGCGATTTTAGGCTTTGGTGAAGGCTCTGGAGAGAATAGAGCTTATAAAGCTGCTATGGCTGCTGTTGATTCCTCTCTTTTTGAAAGGACAATGATTGGAGCTACAAAACTTCTTGTTAACATCATCGGACCTAAAAATTTAAATTTAATGGAATCTAGTATAATTGTTGATACTATGAAACAGGAATGTGCCGCTGATATTGACGATGTTCTCTTTGGTGTTTCTATCGATGATACATCTTTAGATACTTTAAAAGTTATTTTAGTTGCAAATTCATTTTCAAACAATAAAAAAGGACTTTAAAAAGTCCTTTTTTAGTTTAGTTTATCTATATACTCTTGTGGTAATGGAAGTTCTATTTTTAAATTATATTTAGGAATTTCACAATAGTATGAAAATAAAAACATACTTTTGCCTGCTTTTCCATATTTTCCATCCCCAACTATAGGATGACCTAAGCTTGAAAGTTGAACTCTCAACTGATGTGTTCTTCCTGTTTCTAATTTTGCTTCTAAGATTGTTTTTTTCTTTCCTCTTCTTAAAACTTTAAAATAAGATATACTTTCCTTTGCACCCTCTTCATAAGAATCCAACTCTACTACTTTTGTTTCCTCTTTTTTTAAATATGTTTTAAGCGTAAATTTATCTTTTGATACTATTCCATCTACAAGAATATAGTATTTCTTTTCAGTATTTCCTTCTCTAACTTCTTCTGCTAATTCTCTAGTTACAGTTAAATTTTTTGCTCCTATAACTAACCCAGATGTAGATTTATCAATTCTATTTACAAAATTAAATTCATCAGTTTTATAGTAACTTTTAAATAACTCTGAAAGTCCATACTCATGGCCACTTCCTTTATGCATAACCATATCCGCTTCTTTATTAAATATAACTACTTTATCATCTTCGTAAACAATACCTTTTTTTAAACTTTCCATATCTTTTGGGGATATTTTCATAAATGATTTTACTTCTGTTTCTCCTCCAGTAAGTAAAACTTTTACAACATCTCCCTCTTTTAATCTATAGTTTTCTTTAGATTTTTTCCCATTAACTTTTATTTTTCCAGTTCTAATACCTTTAAAAATTTCAGTTAAGGGAGTGTTCTCATATTTTTTTCTTAAAAACCTATCCAATCTAACTTCGTGAAAACTAGAGTCTATTATATATTCCATAACTACTCCCTATATACATTTATACTTTGAACTATTCCAAGCATAGCAAAAGCAAATAAAAACGATGTTCCACCATAACTCATAAGAAGAAGAGGCAGTCCTGTTACGGGCATCACTCCTGTTACCATCCCAATATTTATAACTATATGGAAAAAGAAAATTGCAGATATCCCATAGCAAATAAGCTTTCCATGCCCCTCTGCTTTATCTCCTATTCTCAATATTCCCCATAAAAGTAACATATAAAGGACAAGTAAAACACACCCACCAATTAAACCTCTTTCTTCTAAAAATACTGCTGCTATAAAGTCTGTGTGTGATTCTGGTAAAAATCTTAATTTACTTTGGGTTCCTTGTAAAAATCCTTTTCCAAAAACTCCACCTGAACCTACCGCTATCATTGATTGAGTAACATTCCATCCACTTCCTAGTAAATCTGCTTCTGGATTTAAAAATGTTAATACTCTTTCTTTTTGATAATCTTTTAGTAAGAAAAAATAACCTATTGGTGCCATTGAAACTCCTGCAATTGCTAATAAGATTATAGTTTTCCAGTCTATTCCATTTACAAATATCAAGATCAAATATAGGAAAATTATAACTAAGGATGTTCCTAAATCTGGTTGTGCAGCTATAAGTAAAAATATTGGAATTATATGGAAGCTTGTTGCTATAATATTTTTCAATCCTGAAAATTTACTATTAAACTTTGTCGCTAGAACTTCAGAAAATGTCAATACAATAAATAATTTTGAAAACTCTGATGGCTGTATTGTTATAAAGCCTAAATCTATCCACCTTTGAGCTCCTAATCTTTTATCTCCAATAACAAAAACTAATAATAAAAAGATTACATTTATTAGGTAAATAATTTTATAATACTTTCCATAGATTCTATAATCTATAAATGAAAATGTAAAATATGTAACTATTCCAAGTCCTATCCAAACTATCTCTTTA
Source organism: Cetobacterium sp. UBA6069 (assembly GCA_002428805.1). GTDB lineage: Bacteria > Fusobacteriota > Fusobacteriia > Fusobacteriales > Fusobacteriaceae > Cetobacterium_A. The sequence continues at coordinate 9,574 of DIXX01000041.1, read as the reverse complement.
TAAAAAAATGATGTTCCTTTATGAATGGTTGCACTATAAACCGTCAGTAGACTTATTAGAACTATGCATAAAGCCACATATAAAATCATATTTTTCATTTTTTTTATTCTTTTTACTGTCACCACTAAATCATGATTTTTTCCCATTAACTTCTCCTATTTTCCTGTATGACCAAATCCACCTTCAGCTCTAACAGTTGTAGATAACTCCTCTACCTCTTGGAATTCCATTTTATAAACTTTTTGAAGAACTAATTGTCCTATTCTCTCTCCTGGATTCACAACAAACTCCTCATTACTTAGATTAATCAGTATAACTCCAACTTCTCCTCTGTAATCTGAATCTATTGTACCTGGTGTATTTACTAAAGTTATTCCATGCTTTAATGCTAATCCACTTCTAGGTCTTACCTGTACTTCATACCCATAAGGTATCTCCATTTTTATTCCTGTCGGAATTAATTTTCTTTCTAATGTTTTTAGAGTTACTGGTTCAGAAATATTTGCTTTTACATCCATTCCTGCAGCACCCTCTGTCATATACTTAGGTAATTCTACCCCATTTTCTAAGACTAATTTAACAATAACTTTTTCCATTTTATCCCCTTATATATTCCCTAAAATAGTTTTAGACAATTTATCCTCTACAAATATTTTTTTTGCAACTCTTTTGATATCATCTAATGTTACATCTTCAATCTCTTTAATAACAGATTCAATCTCTTTTACATATCCATGAACTAAGTAAGATCCTGCCATTCTTGTCATTTTACCTTTACTACTTTCAAGGCCAAATGTAACCATACTTAAAAATTGATTTTTTGCTCTATTTAACTCTTTTTCTGTTATTCCATTTTCTCTTAATTCTTTTAACTCGTTTTCAATTATTGAAATAACTTCTTTGTAGTCTTCATGTGTAGTTCCTGCATATACAGTAAACAACCCACCTTCATCAAAGTTAGATGTATATGAATACACAGAGTAGGCCAAGCCTTTTTCTTCTCTTATTTTTTGGAATAATCTTGAACTCATATTTCCACCTAAAACATTTGATATAACAGACATAGCTATTCTATCTTCATCTATATTCGAAACTCCTGGTGTATTTAAACAAAGATGAACTTGATTTGTTTCTTGAGATATTATTTTTTCTCCAGAATTTATAACCATATCTCCATTGTATTCTCTTGGTGTACTCTTATCTTTCAGTTGACCAATACCATCATTTAACTGTTTAAACACTTTATCATGATCTATATTTCCTGCAACTGCTATAACTAGATTTTCAGGTTTATACATATCTGAGAAGTATTTTAAAATAGCTTTTCTATCTATGTTTTTTAAAGATTCTATTGAGCCCGCTATTTTTTTACTTTGAACTCCTGTTATTGCAAACTCTAGATTTTCTTCGTGAACTACTTCTTCTGGAATATCTTCATACATTCTAATCTCTTCAATGATTACATTTCTTTCTTTTTCAATATTCTCTTCTGTAAAAGTAGAATTTAAAAACATATCATTTAAAATATCTATTCCAATATGTAGAGTATTTGATGTCATTTGAATATAATAAGCTGTCTTTTCAACACTTGTATATGCATTTATCATTCCACCTTGATCATCTATCTCTTCTGAAATCTCTTTTGCACTTCTATTCTCTGTACCTTTAAATAATAAGTGCTCTATAAAATGAGAAATCCCCTCTTCTCCAGGTAATTCATTTTTTACACCAGCTCTTACAAAAAATCCTAAACTAGCTGTGTTTATACTTTTTATATCTTCTGTCAGTAACGTTATTCCATTATCTAACTTCTCAACTTTTATACTCATGTTCCTCCTTAATATTCAGCTTTCCTCATGAAATACACTCCCAAACATAAAAATATAATATTTGGTATCCATCCGCTTATAAATGGATTTAATATACCGTTTACACTTAAAGCCTCAAACGATGCTTGAACTATATAATATGAATAACCAAGTCCTACACTCAATGCGATACTTATAGCCGAAGCTCCTCTTACATATCTACTTCCTAAAGATAATCCTAAAAATGAAACTATAAAACTAGCAAATGGAAATGAATATCTCTTTCCTAAAACTGCAAGTGACTCTTTTACATCTCCACCAGTTGTACGAATATCTCTTATGGCTTGTGTTATCTCAGT
>DIXX01000041.1:3737-7135 GCA_002428805.1 Cetobacterium sp. UBA6069 | reverse complement strand
TTTGAGTCTTATTTTTTAAGTTATTAACAACTGCATCTTTTAATACCCAAGTATTTTTTTCATAATTAAAGTTTCCACTTTTAGCAGTTATTATCTCCTCTATCGCTTTGAAATCCTTATCGACTTTTATTATTTCTAAAAGAGTTGCAGTATTTTTTACTCTATCCACTTCTTTTATGTAGTAAACTATATTATCCTCGGTTCTTAAAAAAGCATTATTTTTTTTCGAAGGTAAAACTCTTTCTGCAACTTTCCTTCCAGCTCTTAAAGCTCTACTTTTAGTTAAAGCTGAAGGATGAACTTTATTCATCACTTGAAAAACAACTAAAGAGATTAAAAATGATAATATTATAGGGAATCTTACAATTCTTCTAAAACTTATTCCAGATGTTTTTAGTGATATTATCTCTAAATTAGATGCCATTCTATTTATACACATCAGGGAACCTAAAAGAATAGCTAATGGAGTGACTTCTATAAATATTTTTGGTAATAGATATAATATATAAGTTATTGATTCTGAAATACTCATTCTTCCCGCTGTTATATATCTTATTATTTTAAAAAGTTGACTCAATATAAAAATATTTATAAAAGCAATTAAACTCAGTAAAAATGATTTTAAAAAGTTTTTACTTATATATAAATCTAATTTTTTCATCTAGCACCACCTGCTTTTCTTTTATATAGTAATAATGTCCCACCAACCAATAATAAATTTGGTAGCCAAACTCCTACATAAGGTGATACCACACCTCTATTTGCCATTACCATTCCTATATTTAAAAATACAATATAAATGAATATTACCGCTAAACTTATACCAAAACTTGCACCTTTACCACTTCTATGATGTCCTATTGATAATAAAACTCCAAGTACAGCTAAAACAACTGTGGAAAGTGGAATCGCTATTTTTCTATTAATTTCTACCAAATATGGAATCTTCTCAACTTTATTTTTATCTTTTAAACTTTTAAATAAATTCTTAATCGACATAGCTTCTATATCTTTCACTTCAATGTTTATCTCTTGGAAATATGAACTTAATGGAATCTTTTTTTGTTTAAATTCCCCTTCTACTTTTAACGTTCCATCTGGATTAAAAGTATAAAATTTTGAATCCTCTAAAACCATATTTACATTTTTCCAATACGCTTTATTTCCTAATAATATCGTGGGGTATGTAGCTTTATCATCTTTTTGGAATATTAGAACATTTTGAGCTTCGTTAGTTTTTCTTTCTATTTTATCTATATATAAGCTATATTCATCAACTTCATCAATTAGAATCTTTTCTTTTAACTGAAAAACAGGATTTTCATACGCTATTTTTATTGTAATCTCTTCTAGCTTACTAAATGATCTTGGAATAATACTTTCCTGTAGAAAAAAAATAAATAAAGTTATTACTGAAGCCAACATTATAATTGGCTTCAGTATATTCTTTAAAGACATTCCTATTGAACTCATAGCAGTTGCTTCACTTGTTCTAGTAAATTTAGAGAAAGTTATCATAACTCCTAAAAAAACACCCATTGGTATTGTTTGAGATAAAATTGGTGGAAGATAAAATGATAGTATTCTTAATACATCGATTAAAGATATCCCTTTTACTATTATATTTTCCATAAGAGATACTATTATCTCTATTAAAAAGATAAATGTGAATAAAGATACTCCAAATATTATTGGCATTTTTACATCTTCCAATATATATTTCTCTATTATTTTCATTTTTTTCTCCTAAAACATTTTATTAAAATATTTTTCTACTAATTCTTTTCCTTTAATATAGTTTAATTCGGATTTTAGTTCTTTTGGTAAATACCCTTCTATATGATGAGATTTTTCTAAAAAAACTTCATTCGTTTTGCTTTCAATTCCATACTTTTTTAAAGTTGTATATTTTTGTGCTGAATAATTAAAAATAAACAACACTATAACAGCAACTACTAATCCTTTAACTAAACCGAATACTCCACCAAGACCTCTTGATAATAATCCTTTGCTTTGAGCTTTTAAAATAATTCCTATAAAGAACATTAAAATAGCTATTGCAAAATAAGAAGCTATAAAAACTCCTATATATGTTAATAAAAAATTGTTTTCATTATGACTTATTGATAATTTGTCCATAACAATTGGTGTAAATTTTTGAGCTATTATAAAATCTATAAAGATTCCAAATATTGAAAAAAATTGTAATAAAAATCCATCTTTCATTCCTTCAATTACTGCAAATATAAGTATTATTGCTATTAATATATCTAAGTACATAATTATTCCCCCTTAAATTAATTATTTACCACTCTTACCCATAAAGCTTTTAAATATAAAGTTTCTGGAACATGTAGTATCCATGGGTGATCTTCTGGTTGATAGTTAATTCCTATTACTTGCAATAACTTTCCATTTTTAGAAGCTGCCATTCTTGTAACCTCAATTAAATCTTGAAGACTCATGTGGTATGCACATGTTATAACTCCTACTATTCCTCCATCTTCTATTAACTTGAAACTTTCGTCACAAAGACTAAAGAACATATCTCTTCCTCTTGGAACATCTATTCTTTTCTTTATTAACGAAGGAGGATCTAATGTTATTACATCAAACTTCTCTCCTCTGTTCGCTAATATTTTTAGCATTAAGAAAGCATCTCCTTCTGCTGTTTCAAACTCATTTGTAAATCCATTTAACTCATAATTTTCTTTACATAGTTCTAATGCATGAGGCTCTTTATCTATTGCTACAACTTTTTTACATCCCTCTTTTAAAGCTGCAACAGAGAATCCACCACTACTTGAAAACACATCTAAGAATCTTGTATTTTCATTTAAATATGGTCTGATAAACTTTCTAGAATCTCTTTGATCTAAGAAGAATCCTGTCTTTTGCCCATCAACTATATCAACTAAATATTTTAATCCGTTATCTTCCATAACTATTCTATCTGGAATCTCTCCATATATAATTCCTGTTTGCTGTTCTACTCCTTCATGAGTTCTGTTTTCAACATCACTTCTCTCGTAGATTCCTTTTGGCTTCATAACCTTTTTAATTGCATTTATTATTTCTTGTCTAAAAGCTACTTCTAATCCTGAATTTCTAAATTGTACAGATACATATTTATCAAACTTATCAATTATTAATCCTGGAATTCCATCTGCTTCTGAATAAAATGCTCTTACACAGTTAGTTTCAGCTAAAATATGTTTTCTCTTCTCATAAGCTCTTTTTATTTTATCTAAAATAAGTGTTTTATCTACTGGAACATCTTTTGTTGTTAATACTCTAACATAAGCATTTGTAGATTCTGCAACGTATCCTCTACCTACTATTTCTCCATCTGGTGCACATACCTCAACTATATCTCCATTTTCTATTTTTCCAAATGT
>DIXX01000041.1:2931-3398 GCA_002428805.1 Cetobacterium sp. UBA6069 | reverse complement strand
TCTTAAATAAACCCTATTAACTCTTCTACTTAAACCTGTGAACAACTCATAGATTGATGAACCTACTATTTTTGATTTCTCAAAAATATCCTCTCCCATGACAATAACTTCATCTCCAGCTTTTACCTTGTCTTTTAACTCTTTTGGTATTTTTACCATCAACATATCCATGCATACTTTCCCAACTATTTTGCACTCTATACCGTGAATTTCTAAGGTACCTTTATTTGATAACTCTCTTCTAAATCCATCTGCATATCCAACTGTTATTGTAGCTATTAAATCGCCTGCATATCCTTTCCCAACTCTTCCATAAGATATATCTATATCCTCTTTTAGTTCTTTAATAAAAAGAATCCTACTTTTTAAAGTAAATACTCTTTTTAACCCCTCTATTAATCCCTCTCCATAAACACCATACATAATTATTCCAGCTCTAACCAAGTTACTTTGAGGAATTTTAGAAA
>DIXX01000041.1:0-2595 GCA_002428805.1 Cetobacterium sp. UBA6069 | reverse complement strand
TGCATATATCAATTGCTTTTTTTGCTTCATCTACTGTAAATCCTACTCTTCCCATTCCTGTATCTACTTTTATATGGACTTTCAATGAAAGATTGTTTTCATAGATATACTCTATTTGAGAAAAATCGGTTAAAGTAACTTGAAGATTTTTTGCTTCAGCTTCTTTTAGCTCTTCATTAAAAGTTCCTGCCAAAATTAAAACTTCTTTTTTTAAATCACTGTTCCTTAACTCAATTCCTTCTTCTAAAGATGAAACTCCAAATATATTTACTCCCATATCTGCAAGTTCTTTTGCTATTGTAACTGCTCCCATTCCATAGGCATCTGCTTTTATAATTGCCATTATGTCTCTGTCATGAGATAGTTCTTTTATTTTTTTTATATTGTATTCTAAGTTATCTAGATCTATCTCTGCCCACGTTCTCATTGCGTCCTCCAACTCTTATTAAGTAGATTAAGCCACCTTTTTCAGGTGGCTTTTTTTGTTATACTACAATTTTTTCTTCAGAATTCGAATCGTCATCTTCGTCATCTTTTCTTGGCTCGTATTTTTCATCTCTTTTTTTCTCAAAAAGATATACAAGTGGAGCTGCTATATAAAGTGAAGAGTATGTTCCAACACCTATTCCAACCAATAACGTTGTAGTAAACGTTCTCAAGCTATCTCCACCAAAAACTAATATTGCTACTAGAGCTAATAATGTTGTTACCGAAGTATTTATTGATCTTACTAAAACCTGATTCAAACTTCTGTTTAATACTTCTCCAAAAGTCATGTCAGATTTTTTTCTTAAACTCTCTCTAATTCTATCATATATTATGATTGTATCATTTATAGAGTATCCTAAAATTGTTAGTATTGCTGCTATAAATGGAGTATCTACTTCATATCCTAGTAGTGCTATCACTCCTAGTGCTGCTGTCACATCATGTAGCAGTGTTAATATTCCCGCTATTGCAAATTTAAATTCATATCTCATAGTTATGTATATAACTATCAGTAATCCTCCAATCACTAATGCATAAATAGCTGATGTTTTTAACTCCTGTCCTATTGTCGCTCCAACTTTTTCTGCTCTTTCTAGTTTATACTCACCCATATCTTTAAGTTTTGTTAATAACTCTTGTGTCTGAGCTTCAGTCATCTCTGCTGTTCTTATAATTACATTATTATCAGCTTGAGAAACTTGAACTTTTCTAGCTGTTGATGATAACTGTGGTATTTGAACTGATAGCTCATCTAGTTCTTTATTTACACCAGCTAAAGTTATATCGTCAGTATAATTTAACTGAATTAAACTTCCACCTGTAAAATCTATTCCATAGTTTAATCCTTTTACAAAGAACATCCCAAGGAATACAATAAAAGATATTGTTGATAACGTTATCCATTTTTTACTGTGCTTTATTACCTCAATATACATCTACTTACCCCCTTTTCACACCGAAGAACTCTGTTCTTTTTATTTTGAATAAATCTACCATAGTTGTTAATAGAACTTTTGTTATAAAAATAGCTGTAAGCATTGATGCAACTGTTCCTATTGTTAAAGTTACTGCAAACCCTTTTACAGTTCCTGTTCCAAACATAAATAGTACTAAAGCTGTTAATAATGTTGTAACGTTAGCATCTATTATCGAAGCAATACCTTTACTAAATCCAAGCTTAATAGCTCCTGCAATAGTATTTCCTAATTTCAATTCATCTTTTATTCTTTCGAAAATAATAACGTTAGCATCTACTGCCATCCCCGCGGAAAGAATCATTCCTGCTATTCCTGGTAAAGTTAAAGTTGCATCTATAAAGTTCAACATTGCAAACATTACAAGACCAAAACTTAATAGTGCTAAATCCGCTACAAATCCTGGAAGTCTATACATGAATAGCATAAATACTCCAATCAATCCAACAGCTACCATAGCGGCTGTTTTACTCTGAGCAATAGATTCATCTCCTAAAGATGCTCCTACTATTCTTGTTTCAATTATTTCAGCTTTAACTGGTAACGCTCCTGCGTTTAAAAGTGTAGCTGTTTTTTTAGCTTCATCTGGAGTATAGTTTCCTGTAATTACTCCGTTTCCACTTGGAATCTCACTATTGATTGATGGAGCTGTTTGAACCTCTCCATCAAGAGTAATAGCTAACCTTTTTCCAATATTTTCTCTTGTTATTTTAGCAAACTCTTTAGCTCCCTCAATACTCATTTCAAATTGTATTTGAGGTCTTCCTAAATTATCATAAGATACTTCTGCTTTCTTTAAAGCTCCACCTGTTAATAGTGTTGCTCCTAATGAACCATCATCATTCATTATTTTAAACTCCATTAAAGCTGTTTTTCCTATCATATTAACAGCTTCTTCTGAGTTGCTAACTCCAGGTAATTCTATTATAACTCTATCCATACCTGCTCTTTGTACAACTGATTCTGCTACTCCAAGACCGTTTATTCTTCTATCTAAAACCTCTATTAATCTATTCATTGCATCGTCATCTAACTCTGTTCCAGATTCTGGTTGAGCCTGTAACACTACATAAACCCCACCTTTTAAATCTAGTCCTAATTTAGTTGGCTTCATAACCGCTAGCCACCAAGA
>DIXX01000002.1:5563-7576 GCA_002428805.1 Cetobacterium sp. UBA6069 | reverse complement strand
GATTTTTTAGAAGAATTAAAAAAAGATGAAATTTCTAAAATAGAAATTAATTTCGATTCTGATTGGTTAGAAAATATTTTAGATTTTTTAAAACCTGGTAACGAACAAATAAAAGATGATATTTTTAATAGATATATTACAAAAGATTTAAATGAACTTTTTTATCAAAATACTTCTGGAAATAATACTTTTAAAAAAGATGAAGTTTTAAATAATAGATATCAAGAGCTAAATTCTAATGCTATTCAATATTCAGATTCTGGATATGTTAGTTATATAGATTATAGTAAAATTAATTTTAAATCTTTTAATGAAGTTCTTAGCAGTTTTGATTTAGGTACATATGAAAAAATAAAAACAACAAGTTTAGAATTTTTCAATAGTTTTTAAACACTAAAATTTTAATTATATAAATATATATTTTATAATCATCAAGAGGTGATTAAATATATGCAATCAAATTTAATCAACAAACTAAAAGATTTAGATAATAAAAAAAGATTTGAAAGTAATAATAAAAGAGTAGCATCTGTTAAGAAAATTTTTGGTTCTTCTAGCTATGATGGTTTAAATCTTGGACTAGATGATAATGAAATAGATTTGGATGATTTAGTAAATAAAATATCTAGAGCAAAAAAAACTGATGGATATATAGCTAGAACATCTAATTCTATTTTACAAAAATCTTTAAAGATGGGTTGGTTCTTTGAATCTAGTAAACATGAAAACTGTAAACTGGTAGAAAAACGTTTCAATGATTTAATGTTGTTATCAGGATATAATCCTCGTTCTTTTATAAGAGAAACTCTTAAGAACTTAATTGATTATTCAAATGTATTTATTGTTCGTGAGTATATGGATAATAAACTAACATCTTTAACTATTCTTCCTTCTATTGGATGGACTCCTAATAAAATATCTGGTAATTTAGTTACTGAATGGTCTTTTGAATATGGAGAAACAGTTAAGACTTTTACAAATAAAGAAGTTATACATTTGTATTATAATAAAGAAACACATGAAGTATTTGGTGTTCCTTTTATGAGTTCAGTTTTAGAAGATATTCAATTATTAAGAGATCTTGAATCTAATAGTATTGAAGATTATTATAAATATTTAAACAAAAAAACTGTTTTCTTAGTTGGTAATGATAAAGTTCCAGCTTCCGAAAAAGAAATAAGAGAAATAAAAAACTTATTAAATAGTTTAGAAGACAATGAAGATTTGGTTTTATCTGGTAGAGTTAAGGTTGAAATCATAGAGCCGAAATATATTCCTCCTGATTTTTTAGTTAATTCTATGAAAGAAAGATCTTTAGCGGGTTTATTATCTTCAAAATCTCAAATGGGTTCTGGTGGTTCTGGTAGACAAGATGCCGATACACAAGAAACAAGAGAAACTATCACTGTAGAAGATTTTCAAGAAAATTTAGAAGATCAATTAAATAACTCTATCTTTAGAGAAATCTGTTTAGAATTATTTAATGAATATAATTCAGACTTAGGTGTATTCTTTAAATTTAGAAGATCTCAAAACGAATACGAAAGAACTAATAATCATTTCTTGAATTTATATCATGGTGGAGCTATTTCATTTAATGAATTAAGAAATAAAATTCAAATGAATTATCAAGATTTTAACGAAGAAGAATCTTTTGAAGCTTACAAAAATAGAGCTTTAGAAGTTACTTTACAATTAGAATCTAAATATAATCCTAAGCCTACAAATGGTTCAACTACGGTTTCGAAACCAAAAAACAATTCTAAAGGTAGTGTAAATACTACAAAGAGTTTAAATACACCTAGTAATCAACATGGTACAAAACCAAACTCAAAAAAATCAGTTAAAGATTAGGAGGGAAAATGTCAAAGTTTTTTTATATCAACGACTCTACTGAAGAATTTAGAATAGTTGATAAAGATGAATTTTTAGAAAAACAAAAAGAAAAAAACGAAAATATAAAAGACTCATCATTAATTAGAAACGATGAATTAGAGATTTATAACATCGCTA
>DIXX01000002.1:1628-5327 GCA_002428805.1 Cetobacterium sp. UBA6069 | reverse complement strand
CATGATGATTATTCTGAACCATTAGGTAGAATAGAAGATTCATTCTTTTTTGATCACGCAAAAGATTCTTATGAATCTACAATCGAAAACTCAAAGATACCAGATTTGGTATTAAAAGAATTTAAAGACAAAAATATGTTTTATGATGGAACTGGTTCTGTTATTTTAAAGATATCAGCTTTTGGAGATGCTTTAGAAAAAATTAAACAAGGTTTATATGTAACAACTTCACAAGGCTCTATAACAGATAAAAGAGAATGCTCTATTTGTGGAAAAGATATCTACGATTGTGAACATATTCCAAGAAAACTTTACGATGGTAAAAAATGTTTAGTTGTAACAGGTAAGTTAACTCCGATAGAAAATTCTATTGTTAATGTTCCTGCTAACGATACAAGTACTTTTGTTTTATATAATAAAAGAGAAAAAAAAGCTTATACTTATTATACTGGAGTTTTAACTCAAGATAATAATGAAAATGAAGAAAAAATTAAAGATAATAAAAGCGAGGTTAAAGACAATATGTTAGATGAAAAGCAATTAACTAAACTTGCTCAATCTCTTAAAGATGCTCAAGTTAAAAAGTTAAAAGACTTCTTTGCAAATGAAGAGGATATATCAAAAATTTCTGATTTATTTGAAATTACAGATTTGACTAAATTTATAGAAGTTACTGATACTTTCTTAAAATTAGGAGAAACTAAAATCAATGATAAAATGACTGAGTTAAATGAAGTTATTTCAAACAAAGATTCTGAAATAAAAGAATTAGCGCAAAAAATCGAAGACTTAGAAGTTAAGTTAATAGATTTAAATAACTTAGAAGATAATACTCCTGAAGCTCCAGTTGAAGAACCAAAACCAGTGGAAGCACCAATAGAAGAACCTGTAGAAGAACCTAAACCTGTTGAAGTTCCAGAACCTACTCCAGCTCCTGTTGAACCAGTGAAACCAACTGAAGATAATTCAGAAGAAGAAAAAATTAAAGATAACTTTACTAAAAACAAGTTAAAGAAAAAAGAAGAAAAACAATTCGATTATTTTAAAAATTCAAAAGAAATATTAAATAGTTTTTAATATTTGGGAGGTAAATAATTAATATGTCTATAATGAGACCTACTGGTTTTTATGAAAAAAGAGGACACATTTGGTACTCTGAAGGAATTACACCAATTTGTGGTTCTACACAAAATCCTGCTCCACATATAGGATTACCTGTTGGAGAATATAATGAAGAAACTAGATTGCACTATGTATTCGATCAAGGTACTGTTGTATCTGTAGAAGATGGTATGTTAGTTCCTTGTAATGGTGGAAAAGATACTGAGGTTTTATATTCTGCTACTGATAAAGCTGCTGGAGTAAAAGATATTGCTACTGGTAAAACAGTTGTTGTTGGAGCTACAAAAACTTTCAAAGCTAATAAACCAATTGGAGTTTTAGTTTGGGATGTATTCCAAAACCCTGCTACAATGCCTAATGGATATAAAGTTGATACTACTCAAACTGCTCCTACTATAAGAACTGAAGGTGCTGTTGTATTACCTTTTGTTCATAAGAAAGAAGAGTTCATAGTTGACGCTGATAAAAAAGCTTTAGTTAAAAAATATTATGCTGATTTAGAAGTTGGAGATTTAGTATGTGCTGATTCTCATGGAGAAATTGCTAACTTATCTGTTCTTGCTGATTTAGCTCCTACTGCTAGACCTGGTTATTTAAGAAAATGGATAGCTGGAGAAGATTCTTTCGAGCAAATAGTTGGAAGAGTTTTAGCTGTTGAAACTGAAAACGAATGGTCAACTCAAGGTTTAGAATATATTAAAGCTGATGAAATAGATGTTCAATCTGAATCTACTCATGGATTCCCTAGACATATTTGGAATGCTTTCAAAGAAACTAAAACTGATTCTGATGTTTCAGATAAATATGCTAGAAAAATTATGATTATAAACTTAAATACAAAATAAATCTTTGGAGGATTATAAATAAATGGCTATTATTGAATTTAAACCCGAAACGTTAATAGATGCTTCTAGATCACTTAATGAAGCTATTATAGAAAAGCAAATTAAAGTTAAAGATGATGCTGATTTAGCTGATACAGTTAAAAAAGTTGAAAGATTAGCTTTTGCTATGGTTAATGATGGAATAGATCCTGAAACTGGAGCTTATATGACTATCGATCAAATCGATTCAGCTATCAAGAAAGTTTCTGATGCTACAGGTATCGGTTCTACATCTGTATTAACTCAACAAGTAATTACAAGAGGTGTTGAGCATTTATCAAAACCTACACCTATTTATCAATACTTTGCTAATACAATGAGTTACAAAACTGGAACTCAAACTATTATTCCTTATATCGGAGAAGCTACTGGTGCTAGAGATATTGGTCCAGGACAAGAATTACCTATGTTAAGTTTCGATAGAGACGCAGAGATCATTTCTAATACTGGAAGATCTGGAGTTGGAATTTCTTTACCTGAAGAAACTATGAGACTTGCTAACTATCCGATTTTAAAACTATACTTAGAAAAAGCTGTTGAGTCATTAGCTAACTGGAAAAACCATAAAGCTGTTGCGACTGTATTAGCTACTGGAAATGTTTTATTTGATAACGTTGATCCTGAAGCTTCTGTATATGGACATACAACTGGTAGAACTGCTTCTACAGGTGAATTAAATGGTACATTTACTTTAAGAGATTTATTTGCTATGTATATGCATGGTATCAAAAAAGGATATAAATTCGATACTGTTTTAATGTCACAATGGGGTTACTTAATATTCATGTTTGATCCAACTTTAAGAAAGTTTATCGAAATTAATAACGGAGTTTTATTCTCAGCTGTTAATGGAAAAATCGGACATAACTCAAGAAACTTCATTGCTCAACAATCAAGAGGAACTTCTCCTGCTGGAGCTCATCAATCAATCGATCCAATTATCCCTAAAGAATTAATGAACGTTAACTTCAATATCATTGTAACTAACTATGTTAATACTTATGAAAAAGGAATGGATTTAGTTAAAGCTCCTTCTCATGGTTTAAATAAACCAACTTTAAAATATAACTGGAAAACTGAATTAACAGCTGGAACTGAAAAACAAAAATCAGTTGCTAACGTTGATTTCGGTGCTTCTCCAACTGGTGCATCTATTGCTAAATGTGGAGCTAATCCAATGACTGATATAGTTATGTTAGACTCTTCAAACGCTTTAATGTACATGGAAGAAGAAAAAGTTAAAACAGATAAGAAAATCGATAACATGAAAGAATGTACTGAGATTTACTTAAGAGAAAGATATACTTTCGTTACTTTAGAAAAAGGTAGAGCTATTGCTATTGCTAAGAACATTGTAATTTCTGAGGATACTTTCGATTACACATACAAAACTGTTGCTACTGTAAGTGAAATGCAAGCTGCAATTAACTCTGGTACAGACAGAAAATAATTAATCAAAATCAACTAAGAAGACAAAAGGGACGAAAGTCCCTGAGTCTTTTTTTTTATACCTGGGTGATTTTATGTTAACAGCTGTAAAAAACTATTCCGGAGAATTAATCTCTGGTATACATATAAAATCTGAAGTCGCTTTATTTATTGTTTTAGGTAAAGAGAATTTTCAAATAAATTTAGGAACAGAAGAATTAGAATACTTTTTAATAAATCATAATGATTATGAATATGAACTTAG
>DIXX01000002.1:0-1413 GCA_002428805.1 Cetobacterium sp. UBA6069 | reverse complement strand
TTAAAAGGTTCTATTAGGTTGGATTCGAAACCGATTGAAGAAGAACCACAAACAGAAATAGAAGAAAAAATAACTAATTTAAAAATAATAGATAATAAATTGATTTTTGAATTTAAATCAGAAAATGAAAACTTCTTAGAAAATATAAAAAAGTATGAATGCATAATCGAAGAATTCAACATAAATCATTTTGAAGATTTTTACGAATCATATAAAATTCTTAATGATTTTATTTATATTCCTAAAACTAAAAAATTTTATTTAGAATTTCAATTCAACAAAAACAAAGTTTATAAAATTGTTATTTTAAATAAAGAAACATTAGAAGAAATAAAAATGTATTACATTCATAAAAAACCTGATGTTTATTTTTCAAGTATTTATCATCTTAATCGTTCTTTTGAACAAGTAGATATAGATTTAAAATTAAAAGAAAATTTTGATACAAAGTTATTGATTTGGAATGAATCTTTAAAGCTGTTAGCTCTTTGCGAGATAAGTATAGAATCTTTACCTAAACTAACAGAAGACATAATCGCTTTATTTTCCGAATATATTTCTAATAAATTAATTTTAAATAAAATGATTTATATGTTTTCATCACAGTTCTTACCTGATACTGAACAATATGAAAATAATGCTGTAAAAGGTAAAAGGATAGGAGATTATCAAATAACTCAAGGTGGAGAATCAGGAGATTCTTCTAAAATAAAAATGATTTCGGATAAAATATTAAAAATAGAATCTCAAATATTAAATTCTATAAAATTTTTAAGTTACGGAAAATTCAGCAATACCAGTAATGTTGTTCTAAATAGAAATAAAGTTCTAAAAAGACCTTCTTATTTTAAGGTGAGATAATGAGATCAACTGAAAGAAGAGTTTTTCATGAACTATCAGAAACAGGAATTAATTTTATAATTTATGAAGATGTTGGTAACTGTGAATGTTATACTCCTGACTCTGAAGAAATATTCGATAGAGAACCAAATCCTTATCATAAAGCTTGTTTAGGTACAGGAAAAAAAAGAAGAATACATGTTACAAAAAAACTAAGATTCTTATATACCTCTGTGACTAAAGATTCTAACCTAGAAAAACAAAGCTTTGAAAAATTAAAAAGTGAGTATTTGACAATTTACTTCCCTGAAAATTACTCAAATCTAAAATACACTGATATAATTGCAATGATTAAATTAGATGAAAAAAATAATATTGTTAAACCATTTCAACCAGTTTCGTTTTATAAAATAGTAGCGATTGATGATTTTTATGATGGAGATTTTAAATATTTTTCTGTTAAGCTTAACAAAATTCTTTATTTACCGTATGAGGAGGTTTTATGATTACTTTTGAAGCTATTAATGATTATGATATAAAAGAATTAATTTCTTCTTTTGATAAAGCCTTAAA
>DIXX01000082.1:1852-4208 GCA_002428805.1 Cetobacterium sp. UBA6069 | reverse complement strand
CTGTTGTCATTGTTGTCATAAATATAGGTCTTAATCTTGTTTTACCAGCCTCTAATATGGCTTCATTTAAAGGATATTCTCTATCTATCAGTATCTTTATATAATCAATTAAAACTATTGCATTATTTACAACTATTCCGGCAAGCATTATTATTCCAACGAAAACCATTGTATTTGTTTTTTGTCCCGTCAACAATAATCCACTATAAACTCCTATTACAGAAAGAGGTACAGTTCCCATAACTATTGCAGGAAGAATATATGATTCAAACTGAGCTGCAAGTATAAAGTAAACTAAGAACATTGCAACCATAAATGCAAACTTTAATTGTTCATTTACCTCAACTAAGTTTCTTCCACTTCCTCCAAACGAGTATGAAATTGTTCTAGGTAAACCTGCTTCTTCTAAAATCTCTTTTATATATTTTTGTCCTGTTACTAAATCCAATCCATTAGCTGTATTTGCATCTATAGTAACCATTGTAACTTTATCCTCTTTTTCTATTCCATAAGCTCCCTCTCCTATTTCAAGCTTAGCAATATCTTTTAACTTTACTACTCCACCATTTTGAGATTTTATCCTCATCTCTTGAAGCTTTTCAGGAGAGTTTCTAAACTCTTCTGCAAGTCTTAAACTTACATCGACTTCTTCATTTCCTGTTTTTATTTTTATTGGAGCTCCTCCAAGTATTTGATAACTAACTGATAACGTTAAATCATTAACTTTCACTCCATAGTACTCCATTTTTTTTCTATCTAATAGTATTCTTATCTCTGGATTTCCATTTACCATAGAATTGTTTATATCTGTAAACCCAGGGTTCTGACTTAATTTTTCTGTTATCATTCTTGATATATAATTTAATTGATTTAAATCATCTGATTTTAAAATTAGAGATATATCTCTACTTGTTCCTCTTCCAAAAGCCATTCTTGGAACTAAATTTAATTTTACATCCGGAATGTGAGTAACCTTTTTTCTCATCTCTCCCATAATCTCTTGAACTTTTTTACTTCTTTCGCCTTTAGGTCCAATATCTACAATTACAGATACTGCTTCACTTGAAATAGAAGATATGAATTTTTGAGTTTGTGGATCTTTGCTTATAATCTCCTCTAACTCTTTAGCTATTCTATTAGATTTTTCAACATCCATACCACTTGGTAATTCAGCTATTATTGTATATATTCCATCATCTGTTGTCGGCATAAATTCTCCACCTATATTTTTAGATCCATAACCTACAATTCCAACAAACAATAGTACCATCCCTAATAAAACTATTGATTTAAACTTCAGAGATACTTTTAAAATATTTTCATAATGACCTTTTATATATTTTAAGATTCTTCCCTCTTCATGAACTGTTGTTTTTGATTTTAATATTCTACTAGAAATCATAGGAACAAAAGTTATAGCTATTATCAACGAAGCTAATAGGGAAAAGGTTATTGAATAAGCCATGTCCTTATAAATCTCTTTTGCTCTTCCTTCTCTAATTACAATTGGAATAAAAACAGCTATTGTTGTTGCTGTTGAAGCTATTATTGGAATAACAACCTCTGTCGCTCCATTTTCTGCAGCTTCCATTCTATCTTGACCTAACTCTGTCAGATGTCTAAATATATTATCTAAAACCACAATAGAGTTATCAACCAACATTCCTACTCCTAATGATAATCCCATTAAAGATATTATATTCAGAGTCATCCCTTTAGCTCCAAAGAACCCAAATGTTGCAATTATTGATACTGGAATAGCCACAGTTACTACAAGTGTTGCTCTCCAATCTCTCAAGAATATAAATAGAATTATTCCCGCCAAAACCAATCCTGTTATAGCATTATTTTTAACTGTATTTATTGATCTTGTTATATCTATAGCTGAATCTCTATTTATTGTAAATGAAGCTCCTTTTGGTAAAAGAGGCTCGATTTTTTTCAATTCCTCTCTTGCTATCTTTGATATCTCTACTGTATTTCCAACATCACTTTTCTCTATGTTTATAATGATATTCTCAATACCATCTGTTCTTCCATAACTGCTTCTATCTTTTATTCCTAATTTAACTTCTGCTACATCTGTTAAATATAATGTTTCTCCATTACTATTATTAAGAACAATTTCTTGGATATCTTCTAATGTTTTTGCTTCTCCCGATACTTTTACAAGATATTCCTTATCTCCCTCTCTAATATAACCTGATGGGAAATTTAAACTTGCACTTTTTAAAGTACTATATAAATCTGTTACACTTAAATTGTATGCTTCTAATCTTTCAGGATCAATATTTATACTGATCTCTTTTTCTAATCCTCCAAAAACACTAACTGTTCCAACGCCTTCTATTCTTTC
>DIXX01000082.1:0-1591 GCA_002428805.1 Cetobacterium sp. UBA6069 | reverse complement strand
GAAGATGAGGTTTTTCTTATTACTGGTTCATCTATATCATCTGGTAAACTATTTCTTATTCTACTTACGGCAGTAACCAAATCGTTAACTTTATTGTCTATGATAACTCCATATTCAAACTCTATAGTTAAAGCGGACTTACCCATCGTTGATTTTGTTGAAATTCTTTTTATTCCTTCTACACTCGTTAATCCTTTTTCGATCTCTTTTGTTACTAGTTTCTCCATATCATCTGGAGATGCACCCTTCAAACTTACTCTTATTGCTGCCATCGGCATATTATAGTTTGGCATCAATTGTGTTTTTAGATTGACTAAAGTTAATATTCCTAAGATAACCATTGATATTATTATCATCATAGTAACTACAGGACGCTTTATTGAAAATTGTGATATGTTCATCTGTCCCTCCTAGTTTAAAATATTTACTTTATCTCTATCTTCTAATAAAAATTGTCCATCTACTACTAATTTCATATTAGAATAAAGTTCATCACTTAAAATTTCTTGTTTATCTCCATTTGAATAACCTCTATCTACTTTTACTCTTTTAGCTTCGCCATCTTCAATAATAAAAATGTATGAATACAGTTCTTTTATAACTATAGCGTTTTTAGGAACTAAGTACCCTTCTTTAGCTCCTGTTTGTACTGAAACTTTTGAATACATTCCCTTTTTGATATAACCTTCTTTATTGTCAATTTCAACTTTTATTTGATATTTTTTATTATCTTTATTAGCTACTGGATTTATTTCGTAAACATTTCCGAAATAATTATTTTGTACACCTTCTAAATCCACCTCTGCTTTATTTCCAACAGATAATTCATTTATTTCATGTACAGACACTCCTGTTCTTACTAAAATTTTACTGTCATCTACAACAGTTACTATATCTGTATTCGCTGCAACTTTTTCATATAATTTTAAATTTAAATCTGTTACAACTCCGGTTAGCTTTGCTTTTACTACTAAATCTTCATAATCCTTTTTTGCAGCTAGATATGTTGCTTCTGAATTTTTCAAACTACTCTCAGCACTAAGATGATTTGATCTTTTCACTAAATATTCATCTTCAGATATCAATTGCTTTTCGTATAGTTGTTTAAATTTTATGTAGTTTTTTTCTTTTATTTCAAAATCTGCCTTGTTTGATATATATGTTGCTTCGGCTCTCAAGTATGCTGATTGTACCTCTTGGTCTTCTAAGACCAAGATAATTTGTCCCTTCTGTACTTTATCACCATTTTTAAAGTTTATTCTTTTTACTGTTCCACCAGTTTTAGTTACTGTTTTAACCTCGTTTAAAGGCTCTGTCACCCCACTTGAAATATTTAATCTTACAATTTTTTCAGGTGTAATCTCAGATATTTTTATATTTTTTCCAACACTCTCCTTTGCTTTAGGCTTCGTATTGTTACTACCACACGATAGTAACAGTAGTGTCGTTGATGCTACAAGTAATTTTTTTATCACTATTCTTCCTCCAACTATTATCATTTTGTATATAAAAATATTTTAACATACACAGTATATATTTTATACTTTTTAATTATCTTTTACACACTATTAAATAAGTGATGATCTGTATT
>DIXX01000068.1:5809-6031 GCA_002428805.1 Cetobacterium sp. UBA6069 | reverse complement strand
TTTTTTTCATTCGACATTTTAAACCCCCTTAAAATATATTGTTTACTATATCAGTAAACTTATTGTTCTTTAATATAAAAGTCAAATTTATTTTATTAATATTACTGAAAAAAAATTTTAAAAGGAAATTTATACTTTAAGAGTAATAACTCTATGTAGAATTGAAAATACTTTAACCATCAAAATATTTTCAAACAAAAGCTTGACATTTATTTTAAAATA
>DIXX01000068.1:1285-5563 GCA_002428805.1 Cetobacterium sp. UBA6069 | reverse complement strand
TAAAATATAGGAGGTTATCAAATGTCATTAATTGGAAAAAATATCGAGGAGTTCAAAGCACAAGCTTATCACAATGGAAATTTTGTTGAAGTTACAAATGAATCTATAAAAGGAAAATGGTCAGTATTCTTCTTCTATCCTGCAGATTTTACGTTTGTTTGTCCTACTGAGTTAGGAGATTTAGCAGATAATTATGCTAGTTTCAAAGATATTAACTGTGAAATCTACTCTGTTTCAACAGATACTCACTTCGTTCATAAAGCGTGGCATGATACTTCTGATACTATAAAAAAAATACAATATCCTATGATTGCAGATCCTACAAGAAAAATCTCTGAAATGTTTGGGGTTTTAATTCCAGAAGAAGGATTAGCTTTAAGAGGTAGTTTCGTTATCAATCCAGAAGGAAAAATTGTTGCATACGAAATCCACGATTTAGGAATAGGAAGAGATGCTGGAGAATTATTAAGAAAAGTTCAAGCTGCTCAATTTGTTGCTCAGCACGGTGGAGAGGTTTGTCCTGCTAAATGGAAACCTGGTTCAGAAACTTTAAAACCATCTTTAGATTTAATTGGAAAAATCTAATAGTTTAAGAATAACTTTAAAGGCACTTCATAGTGCCTTTAATTTTTAAAAGCTATATAATCGATACTTTTACGAGGTGAAATATGGAAAAAATATATGATTTAATAATTATTGGTGGCGGTCCTGCTGGATTGTCTGCTGGTATTTATGCTGGTAGAGCTCAAATGGATGTTCTTATTATTGAAAAAGGAGAAGTTGGAGGTCAAATTACCACAACCTCAGAAGTCGTTAATTACCCTGGTATAAAAGAGATTTCAGGACATCACTTAGGTGTTCATATGAAAGAGCAGGCCTTAGGATTTGGTGTTGAGCTTTTAAAAGCCGAAGTTACAGATATGAATTTTAAAAATGATATAAAGGAGATTCATACAACTTCTGGTGTATACAAAGCTCTTAGTACAATTATCGCTACTGGAGCTAATCCTAGAAAACTTGGATTTCCTGGTGAAACAGAGTTTACTGGAAGAGGAGTAGCTTATTGTGCTACATGTGATGGTGAGTTTTTCACAGGTCTTGAAGTTTTTGTTATTGGAGCTGGATATGCAGCCGCAGAGGAAGCTATGTTCCTGACAAAGTTTGCTAGAAAAGTTACAATAATAGCTAGAGAACCAGAATTTACATGTGCTAAATCTATTGCTGATAAAGTTTTAAGACATCCTAAAATCGAAGTTAAATTTAACTCTGAAATTTTAGAAGCTACTGGAGATACAAAACTTAGAAAAGCCACTTTTAGAGATAATTCTACTAATCAAACTTGGGAGTATACCCCTGTAGATAATGAATCTTTTGGAATATTTGTCTTTATAGGCTATAAACCACAAAGTGATCTTTTCAAATCTCATGTTGCGGTAGATGAAGCAGGTTATATCTTAACTGATGAAAACTTAAAGACAAATGTTGAAGGTATCTATGCAATTGGAGATATAAGGCCTAAAAGATTGAGACAAGTTGTAACCGCAGTAGCTGATGGTGCTCTTGCGGCAACAATTCTAGAAAAAGTTGTTGAAGATAAAAGAGAAGTTTTAGGTATCGAAAAAGAGGAGAAAGAACTTCCTACAACTTCTGATATATCCAAAGAGGTTTCCGATTCTAAATTCTTAGATGAAGGTATCGTTTCTCAACTTACAGGTATTTTCGAAAGATTTACTACTAATATTAAAATTATAGCAGTATTGAACGAATCTGAACTTTCAAAAAATATAAGTGGGTTCTTAACAGAGATATCTGATATATCAGATAAAATAACTTTAAAAATCTACAAGGAAAAAGAAAATCCTGAATTAGAGAAAAAAATAAAGTTAGAAAATTATCCTACAATAGCTATTATAGATTCTGAAAATAACTTTAGAGGGGTTAAATTCTCAGGTCTTCCTAGCGGACATGAGTTAAACTCATTTATTCTAGCACTATATAATATTGCTGGTCCTGGACAGGAAATTTCAACAGATTTAAAAACAAAAATAGCAACCATAGATAAAAATGTCAATTTAAAAATAGCTGTTTCTTTATCTTGTTCTCTTTGTCCTGAAGTTGTTACGGGAGCTCAGAGATTAGCTATAGAAAATTCTAAAATTACTGCTGAAATGATTGATATTTTCGCCTTCCCAAATCTAAAAGATAAATTTAATCTGATGGGAGTGCCAGCTCTAATTATAAATGATAAAGATGTAGTATTTGGAAAACAGTCCATCGAAGAAATTTTAGAAAAACTTAGTTAAAATTCAATAATAATAAAAGGTGTGAAGCTTTAACGGCCTCACACCTTTTTCGTTATGTATTTAAATACTACCCTAATATCATTTTGAAATAATTCTGTGCATTTTCAAAATCTTGCTTATCTGGATGAGTACTTGCATTTTCAATTCTTGCTAATCTTTCAGGTGTTAACGGATGAATTAAGTTAATAGGGAATTTACCCATTCTTTCAACCAATTTATCTGCAACTTTTCCTAGAGATAAAAAACCTCCAAGAAGTGTGTTGTTTTTTGTACAAAGTTCTGTTACTCTTTTATGAACTTTTTTACCATGATCTGATTCTGGTTCAGCTCCTAAAGTTCCAAAGAAAGCAACCTCTTTCCCTGATGTTTTTCCTAATAGTTTTCTGATTCTAGAATCAGCTGTTCCCTTATCTACCCAGAATCCAAAAATTATTCTGTCATACTCTTTTATCATTTCAGGTGTTACTTCCTCTACAGAGAATATTGTTTTTTCTCCTTCTATAATCTCAAAAATAGCTTCTCCAACTTTTTTTGTATTTCCTGTAAGTGATGAGTATATCAATGCTGTTTTTTTCATTTTTTTCTCCTTTTATCCTTCAAAATATGTTTCAACTAGTAATGACGAGATATTATTTCCCCAGAAAATTCCTTTTTGTGTATATTTATACTCAGTTTTTCCTAATTCAATGTATCCTTCTTTTTCTAACTTTTGTAAAGCTTCATAAACTTTTGGATATCTATCTCCTGCTACATCTTTTAATCCTTCTAAAGCAACGTGCTCATATTGAGTCAATCCAGATATTTTTTTCATTTTCATAACCTCTTCTGAATCTGCTGAATAGAATGTAACTAATTTATTTAGGTGGTAAAGCTCCATATTTTGAACTCTTCCTCCAGCTCCAACTCCTATCGGAATCAAATCTTTTAATTTATGAACATTTCTTATATATCTATATGAATCTGTCCCTCTTGTAAGCTTTGTATGCTCTAAAACTTCATATCCATTACTTAATAAGTTATTTAAGAATGCATCGTGAAGTTCTCTATCTCTTTCTGTTTTATAATCAAAGCTTTTTTCCCCAGAATTTAAATCTTTTGAAATCGAAGATCCATCATGTATCATAAGCGAATAGAAACTTACACTATCAGGAGCTACCTCTCCAACTATTCTTGCATCTTCAACAACCTCTTCTAAAGATTGATCCAAGTAGTTATAAATTATATCTAGGCAAACTAATCCGCCAAATTTTTCTTTTATCTCTTTAACTCTATTCATAACAAACTCTTGCTCATAAGTTCTATTAAGTAATTTTCTTCCTCTATTCGAGAATGTTTGAATTCCAATACTCAATCTATTTACTCCATATTTTTTCATTATCTCTAACTTTTCCCAAGTTAGATTATGTAAAGTTGTTTCAAAAGTAAATTCATAAGTTTCATCTAAAGGGAATACCTCTCTTAAAGTTGAAAGAACTTTTTCTAACTGATGTGGCTTTAATATTGTTGGTGTTCCTCCGCCAAAGAATACTACAGAGAATTTTTTCTTTTGAATATAAACTTTATCTCTATATTTATTGATCTCTTTTATTAGAAAGTTTGTATAATCTTCTAAGTCATTATCTAATTGCTTTCTGTTCATATTGCAGAACGAACATATCTTATCACAGAATGGTACATGAACGTAGATTCCTCCATCTAAATCTTCTGGCTCTTTATTCATTAACTTCCAATAAGAAGTTGGCAATTTTAATTTTCTCTTACTTTTTGATAAAATTACATCTTTTACATCGTGGTGAGACTTAAATCTAGTTTTAAACATCTTCTATCTCCTAACTACAAATTTTTTCGTTTAAAAAACATTTGACTTTCAAATTAATTTATAATACAATTATAAAAGTTTATTTCAATTTTGTCAATTAATTTATGGGGAGGATGCTTTAAAATATGAAAAAAATTTTAATTTTGCTAGGAATTG
>DIXX01000068.1:0-1073 GCA_002428805.1 Cetobacterium sp. UBA6069 | reverse complement strand
AATGATAAATACAACTATTCTGAAACTAAAAATACAGCAACTCCAGCACCAGAAAGAAATTACTACATAGGCGGTACACTATCGTTCTAAATAATAAAACGACAGATTTCTCTGTCGTTTTTACTTTATCACTACTAAAATTCATCCCATCCATCTATAGATGAACTCATATTATAACTCGTTACAGTTCCTTCGAAGAAGTTTGCTTTAACATTCCCCTCTCCCTCTGTATCTGCAAATTTTTCTAAATGTCTATACGGATTTTTTTGGAATCCTTCATATATTGGTTTTAATCCAATAGTTTTCAATCTCTCATTAGCTAACCACTTCGTATATTTTTCAGTTGTTTCTTCAGTTATACCTAAAATTCCATTTCCAATTATATGATTTGTCCAAGCTATCTCCTCATCAACAGCATTTCTAAACATCTCATATATCATATCATCAGAGAAGAATCCTGGATTCTCATTTTTAATCTCTTTAATCAACTGTCCGAATATAACAACATGTGATAACTCATCCCTATTTATAAGTTTAATTATATCAGATGTACCCATCATTCTATTTCTACTTGCTAAAAGATAGAAGAAATTAAATCCATTATAGAAATATATCGCTTCTAAAAGATAATCAGCTACGATAACTCTTGAAAAGTTTTCATCGCTCGGATTTTCTAAGAAGTTTTGGTATATCTCAGCTATATATCTATTTCTTTTAAACAGAACCTCATCCTCTCTCCACTTATCATAGATTGAGTTTCTAATCTCTTTTGGAAGAATAGATTCAATTATATATTGATAAGACTGCGAATGGATAGCCTCTTGGAAAGTCTGAATCGAAAGAATCAGATTTATCTCTGGAGCTGTTATATAGTCAGATACATTTGGAATATTATTTGTTTGAATACTATCTAAAAATATTAAAAATGATAATATTCCATCATATGCTGCTGCTTCCTCATCAGTCAGATTCTCATAGTCATTTTTATCTTGAGTTAGGTCAATCTTTTCTGGAATCCAAAAGTTACCCATCATCGATCTATAAAGTTGGTTTGCCCAACCATATTTAACATT
>DIXX01000057.1:4980-7469 GCA_002428805.1 Cetobacterium sp. UBA6069 | reverse complement strand
ATATTTGGTGAAACTGAGGTTTCTAAAGTTGGTATAAGTGAAGAGGAAGCTAAAAGTAAATATAAAAAAATATATACATACACTTTGGATGAAAATAATGATAGAAGTTTAATTACATTTGAAAAGAATTTCTATTTGAAAATTATTTGTGATAATAAATTTAATATCGTAGGAGCTCTGTGTATAGGTGAAAGAGCTGGCGAACTTATTGGATTTTTACAGCTGATGATTGGAAATAAAATCAAGTTTTACAAAGCTATGAAGTCTGTTCAAGCTTATCCTACATATACTTACTATATAAGAAACCTTTCTAAAAAAGCTTATATAGATCACTTAAAAAGTTATTTACCATAATCTACTTGGAGGCGAACTGTGAAAAATAACAAAAAAAGAATAATAAAATTTTTGATTATTCTTTTTATAATTTTAATTTTTATTTTACTTTTTAAATATGATGGATTAAAATATATAAAAGATATCGAAAAATTAAAGAGACTAATAAAAAGTTTTGGAATCTTAGCTCCTTTAAGTTATATCTTACTTTACTGTCTTGTAACAGTTACTACAATATCAACTCTTCCTCTTAGTTTAGCTGGAGGCGTGCTATTTGGTCCAATCTATGGAATTATCTATACTATGATTGGGGCCAGTTTAGGTATGGTATCATCTTTTTTAATAGCTCGATACATTGCTAAAGATTTTATAGAAAGAAAGTTTTCAAATCTAGAGATTTTTAAAAAAATAAATGAAGGAGTAAAAAAAGATGGTCCATTTATTCTTGCAGTAACTAGATTGCTGCCAATATTTCCTTTTGGAATTCAAAACTATCTTTATGGATTAACTTCTATTAGTTTTTTTAAATATACCATTTTTTCTATAATATTTATTTTACCTGGAACTTCAGTTTTTGTCTTATTAGCTGGAGCTATAACAGCTGGAAATACAAAAGAGGCCGCTAAAATATCTTTGATTGCATCCTTAATATTCCTAGCTTTAACTCTTATTACTAGAATCATTCAAAAAAAAATAAAAAATAGATAGGTGATTTTATTTATCTTACATAATTAAAGATAGTAAAATCTTATTCAAAGGAGTTTAAATTAATGTTAGATACACATTGTAGAAAATATATTCAACCGCTTATAGAAATTGTGGCTAATTTAGCTATAAAATTTGGATTGAGTGCAAACTTTATGACTGTTTTAGCTGCTATCGTTGGTATTTCAAGTGGTATTTTTACCTTTATAGATATGAATTTTTTAGCAGTCATTATGTTATGGTTATCAGGTTATCTCGATGCTGTTGATGGAACAATTGCTCGTAAGACAAAATCATCTACAGCTTTTGGGACTGTTATGGATATAACTTTTGATAGAGTTGTTGAGGGATCGGTTATAATTGGAGTGGCGTATAAATATCCTCAGTTTAGCTTTATATCTCTTTTATTAGCAATCAGTATAATTATATCTATGACAATCTTTTTAACAACAGGACCTTTAGCTGAAAATAAAGGTGAAAAAACATTCTATTATCAAGCTGGATTAGCCGAAAGAACCGAAGGTTTCATAATGCTATCCGCTATGATTTTATTAAAAGAAAACAGCGCTTTTATAATAAATCTATTCACTGGAATTGTCTTATTTACCGCTTTCCAAAGATTTATTGAAGCTAAAAAAATTCTAGATAAATAAAGAAGCCCACTAGGAATTTTTATAATTCGCTAGTGGGATTTTTTATATCCTATTTATATTTAATCTTCATTCTTAAAATAGTTATTGCAAATGACAAGGTCACGGCATTTCCTACAATAACTGGAATATCCTTTCTAAAAGTTCCATAGATTAACCAAGCAAAAACTCCAACTGTAAACATTAGATACATTAGAAGTGAAATACCACTTGTATCTTTTGTTTTTATAGTTTTTATAGCCTGTGGTAAAAAAGAAACCGTTGTTAAAAATGCTGCACAATAGCCCAATACTTCTATCATTTTTTCTCCTTAAATAGCCTTTAATTTAATTAAACAACTCTTAAAATCTCCAATTAAACTATCTAACTCACCCTCAACTTGTAAATTTCCTAAATCAGAGAATGAAGGTTCTTTAAATATAAGTCCACTAGTATGAAGCTCGTCTCCGTAATATGACTCTCCCTGAACCTGTAAACTTTCCACTGAATATAGATAATCTTCATCTAATCCACTCAATAACAGTGATTCATACCCTGCATTAGGAACTGATAAAATCTTATATTTCGCTACGATAGCTTCTTTTTTATCTTTACTTACAACCATCCACGCTGCATCATTTAATTTTTTTTCAAATGGAGAAACCAATCTATAAAAATCTCCAAATTGAATTAACTCTCTATTTTCTTTGAAAAACTCTATCTGTTTTTTAACAATCTCTTTCTCTTCATCAGTTATCTTATTTAAATCTAACTCATATCCAAAAGCTCCAAAAACAGCTACGTTTCCACGTGTTTTTATAG
>DIXX01000057.1:2256-4697 GCA_002428805.1 Cetobacterium sp. UBA6069 | reverse complement strand
GGATAACAAAGTGATGTTCCATACTGAATCTTAATTCTTTCAACTGCATCTGTATCATCACTCGTCCAAGTTTGAGGCATGTAATATAACATCCCTGGATCAAATCTATTTCCACCGCTTGCACAAGATTCAAATAAAATCTCTGGAAACTCTGTTGTTAATTTTTCTAAAAGTTCATAAAGACCTAAAATATATCTATGGAAAACCTCTCCTTGTTTTGTAGAGTCAACAACTTCTGACCACACTTCAGTCATCGGTCTATTCATATCCCATTTCACATATGATATTTTTGATTCTCTTAAAATTTTAGATAATTTCTCATAAAGATATTCACGAACATCCTCTCTTCCTAAGTCCAAAGTATGCTGATTTCTACTCGGAGTATCTTTTCTATTTGGAGCTCTTAAAATCCAATTTGGATGATTTCTATAAAGTTCACTATCTTTATTTACCATCTCAGGTTCAAACCAAAGGCCAAATTTAATTCCCATCTCTTCAACTTTTTTTGATAAACCTTCAACACCACTAGGAATTTTTTCTAAATTACTCCACCAATCTCCTAATCCAGCTTTATCATGGTTTCTAGCTCCAAACCATCCATCATCTAAAACAAACAGTTCAACTCCTAACTCTTTTGCTTTTTTAGCTATGTCTAAAATTTTCTCCTCATTGAAATCAAAATATGTCGCTTCCCAGTTATTAAGTAGTATTGGTCTAACTTTATCTCTCCAAACTCCTCTAGCTAATCTTTCTCTGTAAAGTCTATGATAGTTTAAACTCAGTCCATTCATTCCAGTATTTGAGTAACTCATCACAACTTCTGGAGATTGGAATTCATCACCCTTTAATAATGTCCAATTAAAGTTAAACGGATTCATACCGATCGAAACTCTAAGTTTGTTATATTGGTTTTTTTCAACCATCTCTATATGATTTCCACTATAAACTAAATTAAATCCATAAACTTCTCCTGAAAACTCAGTAGTTTCTTTTCTTTTTAAAGCTATAAACGGATTGCTATTTACACTACTTGTTCCTCTTTTACTATCTATTACAAACTTATTTTGGTTTATCTCACTTATCTCAACATGTCTCTCTCTTGACCAGGCTCCCGAAAGATGAATAATTTGAAAATCTGGTTCTTTAAAATCTAAAGATGCACTTAAAAATCTTTCTAAAACTAATTTTTCATCCGATTCATTTTTTATATGAGCATTTCTTGTTACTACATCATAATCTTTAAATATAGTATAACTTAATGTTAGAGTCGCTCCTATAAGTTCATCCTTTAAATATATTTTTAAAGTTTTAGCTTCATTTGAATTTTCAACATATGTATTTGGAAGATTTTTTAGATTTTCTTTTCCTTCAACTATCTCATATGAATGATAAGTAAAATCTGTAATTCTACTTCCGTTCTCTTGTAAAACTACTATTGCAGGTTCTCTGTAGTCACCATTCCCATAACTTGGATACTCCTGTAGTAAAATATCTTTACAGAAACCTCTTTTGTCATCTAAAGCATTTGGAGTAACTGGAACTTCTGCTGATGTAAATTGAACAAGATGTTGATATGAGTCTCTATGTTTTATTTTTTTTCCAAAATAAAGATGTCCCAAACTTCCATCATCTAAAACTTTTAAAATATAGCTGATGTTCTCATTACAAAGATGAAACTCTAGATTTTTTTGATTTACAAGTATATGCATTTTTCCTCCCTAAGCTTCAATTGCTTTTTCTACTTTTGATTTTTGTCTATATTTTCTAATAGTTATAACTAGTAAAGCTGTAACTGTCCATAGTATTCCTAGTTTTTTTTGTAATCCCACAAAGTTCAACGTAACCAATCCATACTTTGAGAAAATAACGTAGAATGATAACATTACAGCTACTATTATTGTTCCAGCTTCGTATTGGTGCTCCCAAGGAGTAACTTCAACAACATTTTTATTTACTAAAACATATGGTGTTTTTCTAGGCTTTAATTTTCCTATCACTAACATAATTGCACAACTTATAACGAACAATATTGCCGATTGATGTAAAAAATGTAAGTCCGGCTTAATCACAAGCTGAAGAATTGCATATGATGAAACGAAAAATGCCAGTGAAATTTTTGCAGCTATTGCTGGTACATATTTTGTTGTATAACCTATAAAAATTATTGTAAATATAGGTACATTGAAGAAACCATTTACAATTTGTAAATACTGGAACAACCCTTGAGGCGCTTTCATAATTAAAGGTGCTGTAAATAAAGATGTTAACGCTATAACTAATCCAAATATTTTTCCTTTATTTACTATTTGAGCATCTGTCTTATTCTTACCAAAAATTGGTTTATAAACATTTATACAAAATAACGTTGAAGCACTATTTAAAGTACTATTGTAACTACTTAAAACAGCTCCAAACATTACAGCAGCAAAGAATCCTATAAA
>DIXX01000057.1:1774-1966 GCA_002428805.1 Cetobacterium sp. UBA6069 | reverse complement strand
AGGAGTAAATATTTTTAAAAGTCCTGCTAACATAACTCCTTTTTGACCCTCTTTCAAGTTTTTAGCAGCTAAAGCTCTTTGCATAATCCCTTGATCTGTTCCCCAATAATATAGATTTACTAAAAGCATCCCTGTAAAAAGAGTTGTAAATGGAATCGGATCTGAATTTGAACCGATAGCATCAAACTTTTC
>DIXX01000057.1:1136-1451 GCA_002428805.1 Cetobacterium sp. UBA6069 | reverse complement strand
CATTTAAAGTATCTGAAAATGCTACCGCCTTTAATCCACCAAAAATTGCATAGATTGCCCCAATAATTCCAATTGCCCAAACTGTTATCCAAATTCCAGCTGTATAAGAAACCCCTAATACACCAGAAATATCAAACAGTTGACTCATTACAAGAGCTCCAGCATAAAGTGTAGGTGGTAAACCATTTAAAACATAACTAGTTAAAAATAGATACGTTACAAATTTTCTAACTCCTGGATCAAAACGATCCTCTAGAAATTCTGGAATTGTTGTCAATCCACCCTTTAAATATCTAGGAACTAAAAACATTGCAA
>DIXX01000057.1:0-929 GCA_002428805.1 Cetobacterium sp. UBA6069 | reverse complement strand
TAGGAACTAAAAACATTGCAACAAGAACTAACGTTATTCCTGAACAAACTTCCCATCCCATAACAGACATATTGTGAGTATAAGATTGAGCACTCATTCCTGCAAAGTTTGCAGGACTTAAATTTGTTAACATAAGAGACCCCGCTATAAATCCTGCTGTTAAACTTCTTCCTCCTAAAAAATAACCATCATTTGTATCTAGTGTATCTCCTTTAGTTTTATAATAAGTCAATATAGCAACTAAAGCTGTAAAGAAAATAAAAGATAAAAACATTAACATAAAGCCACACTCCCCTTCTATTTATTTTAAAATTTTAAAAAAATTTAATCTTCAAAATAATCTAACATGCTCTCTATTAATTTTGTTTTTGTATATTCAACTCTTGTTTCTACAAATTCGGAAACCAAGAACTTGATACTTTTTTTAGCTGTTTCTTTTAACATAGGCGATACTGTTTTAAATCCCATTGGAACTGTATATTTTAAATTATCAAAACCCCAAATCTCTAATTTTTCATAATCAACTCCAAACTCTTTCAAAGCTTTTACGACTCCAAATAACATATTGTCACTTGACGAAAAAATCGAATCAAACTTTATATCCTTTTCTAAAATTTGAAGCATATACTTATAAGCTTTTTCTTTACAATATTCAGAACTTAAAATTAGATTCTCATCTATATGAATATCTCTATTTTTTAAGCTGTCTCGATAAGCTCGTTCTCTTTCAAATCCAGAAAGTTTTTTTAAATCTCCTAAAAATATAAGAGGTCTCTTAAAACCTTTATCTAAAATTTTTTTCATAATAGAAACTGTTCCACCATAATCATCTGTATTTATATATAAAGTCTCCTGAGCTGTCTCTAAAATATTTTTGGCATAATCTACTACTACAACTCTATACTCACTTTTTATCATTCTTTCTAAAA
>DIXX01000021.1:10872-12156 GCA_002428805.1 Cetobacterium sp. UBA6069 | reverse complement strand
TAATCTTTGTGAAGAGTATTGAAAAAGTGTTTGATTCAGACACTTTTTTTGTAAGTCTTGACATAATTTTTGCAAGGAGGAAAATTATATGTTTGTTTTTTTAAAGTGGTATTTATTAATAAGCAGATCTTTGGTTTTTATTTTTTTAATGGTTGTTTGTTGTGGGATGCATAAAAGAAAAGACAAATACCAGTATAAAAAATACGTATTAGAAAGCATTGGTGTGTTTATAGGAACGACAATAACATTCGAAACGCTATTTGTAGGAAAAGCTCTTTTTCTTATCGGTTGTTTTTTAGAGCAGGCTTCTAATGACGTAACTAATTTTTTTTCTAACACAATGTCTGCGAACGCGGTAGAACAAAGTCATAAATATGACAATTTCAAAAAAATTATATATCACCTTGAAAGAGCTAATGTTACAAAAGGTAGAGAACGTGAAGAACTGAATAAACTCCTTAACACGATTGGAGATGAAAAAGCACAAGCAAGTGCCCGTAAAGAACTGGAATTCACAGAAGCAAGTTTAAAATTAAATTACGATACAATCAGAAAGGTGATGAAAGATGATAGATTTACAACTGAAGACTTGTTATACTGCGCAGAACGTTATAACCAAGCGATTAGTAAAAATAACCCCGATAAAAAAGAATAAAAAGTCATATAGAGCTGAAATTTTTGACGATTATAATATGATTAGATATGATCGCACTTTAAAGGAGAACGGAGAAACGTTTTATGTGGCCGGTAGTTCCCCTCTACAAGTTTACGAGATACTCGAAGGAAAAAGGTTAAGGGAAGTTGTCTTAGGGTTAGGTATTTCAAACACTAAGAGGGATATAGAAATCACTAAAGAGAAAATTAGTTCTAGCAAAGAAGAAATCGAATATGTAAAAAAAATTCTAAGAACTAAAGAGTTTGAACTCGAAAAATTAGAGAAAAAATTAAAAAAAATGGAGGAAGAATGGGATACCTTACAAGAAAAATAGAGAAACTAGTTAACGGAATGGAAGTTCTTAAATTAGGAAGATCTGTTAACTTCTTAATAATTACCGCAGATAAACAATTAATATTAGCTGAACAGCCAAGGGCTGCAACCTACGGTGCAAAAATTATGAATTTGTATGGCGGAATGGTTGATGAAAAGAAAGAAGAGAAAATCCTAGAAGCTGCTCTGAGAGAATTGAAGGAAGAAATCAATTTAGACGTTGGAGACTTAAAGGAAGTTAGAGCTATTTATAGAGATAAAAACCCTAGTCCAGGAGTAATGGATGAGTTAAATAG
>DIXX01000021.1:9432-10649 GCA_002428805.1 Cetobacterium sp. UBA6069 | reverse complement strand
CTAATGAAGATATAGTTCCAAAATTTATACATGTAACCACGGCTAAAAAAATATCTGTTAATGCTTTAGGTTTAAAGACATGGTTAGCACTTCAATTAGTATCTGCTGAACAGGAGGTATGGTATGGACAAAATTAAATTTCAAGTACTTTTTACTGGAAGCGAAGGAAATTGTTCTTTGCTTAGTTATAAAGATACAAATATCTTAATAGACGCAGGTTTTAAAACTAATAAAAAAATGCAAGAAATTTTAGGACCTGTCCTGGAAAAGGTGAAAATAGATGGAGTAATAGTTACTCATGAACACAATGACCATTTTAGTCCGTGGACAGGAAGACTTTGCATGGAGAATGAAATAAAACTTTATGTACATGAGAAGCACATAGCAGGAGAGGAAGACAGGAAAACCAAATATCTTTCTTTTACAGATAAAAGAAAAGGTGAAACGAAATACGTAAATTACGAAATTATAAAAGAAGATGATCCCTTCGTAATAAAGGACATAAAAATTGAACCATTTACGGCTTTCCACGATGCTGCTAAAACTTTAGGGTTTGTTATAAATAATGAATTTGGATATTTAGCAGATTGTGGATATATTTCGAATAACATAAAAAGGAAATTAGAAAATGTAAAATACTTGGCTTTAGAGTTTAATTACGACATTAAAGCTCTCCTTCTTTCAGATAGACACTGGTCTAATAAATTTAGAACAATGGGCAAATTTGGTCATTTATCAAACGAGGAGGCGCTTAAATTCATATCAACCTTGAAAGAAAACAACTTATTACAAATTGTGACACTTCACCCTTCAAATTCGCATTGCGATTTAAAGAAGCTCGAAGAAGATTTAAAGAATATTGGAATTAAATATTCTGTCAGTACAAGAGAAGGGAACCCTGAAATAATTTTCGATATCGAAAAAAAAGGAGAAAAAATATGAAGAAAGAAATAGATTTATCTTTAATTAATAACTGGACAGCGTCTGTTAGCACAATCAAGGAAAAATTAGGTAATCAAATGTACGAGGAAATAAAAAATAACGGACCAGAGTTTGTTTTGGATGCATTTAGGTTTATCGTCGAGCATATGTTAACTGACAAAGAAACTGAAGAATTAATGGATAATTTTTTTGAAGGGGGTGAAAGAAGTGGCAGAAAAAACTAGGCCACTAGAAGATGTTACTGTAATTACATGTTTGTATTGCGGACAAGAGTT
>DIXX01000021.1:7311-9202 GCA_002428805.1 Cetobacterium sp. UBA6069 | reverse complement strand
CATATCAGAATGAAAAAAACAGGAGTGAAATAATGGGAGAAAAAAACATTTTTAAACCATCGGAAAGATTTAGTTTTAACTCAAGAGATCTTGAAAAAGTATTAACTTTAATCCCTGAAGAAATAAAAGACGAGGTTGAAAAAATATTAACTTCATCAAAAGTAGTTTTAGATTTTACAAGGGAGGATATAGAGAACGCTTTAGCTAGAAAATATGACAATACAGGTAACCCTGATTATGATATGACATCTAAAGAATTCCAGGACAAGGTTGACGAAATAATAAATTATTGTGACGAAGAAGGTTTTAGTGACACCTCGGACGCATTTGATGAAGAACTGGAAGCAATCATGGATAAATTTTAGTTGATTTAACGGTAGCTTAATTTTTTTGAGCTACTAATTAAGCAAACTAAAAGGAGGAGCAATATGATTTTTTTAAACAAGGAGGATTATTCTTGTAACGTAAATTTAGGTAAAAAAGAAATTGTAATTAAAGTTAAAAAACCTGAATCCATAAACGAAAAATTACAAGAGTACGTTGGAGAGCTTAGAAAAAAATTCGAAAATTTTTCTTTTTATTTAACAATTGATGACAGATATAAGTTGGACAACATAGACATTAACAATCTTTATAAGTTAAAAGACCATGTTAAACAAAATATAAAAATTATGGTTTTGGTAGTTAATTTCGAAGAGAAGAAAACTAGAACCGGGGAATATATGTACACATTGAGTTGCGAAATGCCTGGCAAAAAGAAGTTTGTAAATTGCAAAATTTTCTCTAAGAATGTGATGTCTATTCAAAAAAACGCTTTCTATATCGTAAGTGGTAAAGTTACAGAAGGTAATAACCAATATATCAAAAAAAACGAAAGAGAGCTAGGCAAGAATAGGGATCTGAGCATAATGGTAAGCAGTTTAGAAAAATATGAAGCGATAGAGGTAATAGAAGAAAATAAATATACAACGCCTAGACAGGAACTTCACGCGCATACCATGTTTTCTAAAAATGACGGTTTTATAACATCTAAAGACATTAAGATTGCATTTAAAGAAAATAAGGTGGACCAAATAGCCTTAACTGACCACGGGGCAGTATTTGCATTCATCCCTTTTTCGAATGACTTAAAAGGTGATTTTAAAGATTCTAATAAAAGATTGTTGCTAGGTTCAGAATTTTACGCAGTTGACACGGACGAATATGACCAAAAAACATATAAAGCCATAGATGATCTAGAAGAAGATATTTTAAATATAAAAGAAGACTTAAGGTTAGCTAATGAAACAAAAGAGGATGCAGAAGAAGATCTAAAGAAGTTCAGGGTTGTTAGGGACAAAGCGAAGAAAATAGTCGCTAGAAAAACTGCAACGGAAGAAGAAAGGCTTCAGGCTACAGACGATATGAATGAAGCAATAAACTGGATAGCAAGCACTACTGAGGAAATCAAAATAGCTAAAGAAAGAATAAAAGAATTAGAGCTTAAGGTTTCAAATTCTCAGATAAGAATGGATTCTTTAAAAACATTCGTCGGAAAAACTCATGAAATACCAAGAGATCATTTAACTGTGATTATAAAATCTAAAGATTCTGAAATGGACTATAGAGGTGAAAAACTAAAATATAACCCAGGGTTGGTTATGTTGTACAAGTTGATAACTAAATCGTATTTAGAATATTTCTCGGCACCAACAACACCATCTCTAAAAATGTATGGTAAAAGACCTACTATCCCTTACCATGAATTATTTAAAGAAGGTGTTAGAGAACACTTTATAATAAACTCAGCATGCGCTTTTGGAAAACATATGAAGTTAGCAGTTGAAGGAAGATGGGTAGAGTTTAAACAATGGGTATCTAAACTAGATGCGGTTGAAATACAACCAATGCA
>DIXX01000021.1:5870-7025 GCA_002428805.1 Cetobacterium sp. UBA6069 | reverse complement strand
GTTAACAACAAAGAAGATAGAGACCTAAGGTCTGTTTTTAAATCAGGATACATAACTGCAATTAAGTCTAGGGTTGAAGAAGCTAGACAGAAAAAAATAGCTAAAGGGGAGGAAGTTGAACCTGAACAATCGGGTGGAGATGATGACTTCTCTGTAGATACTCAACCTTATATTTTAAGCTATGACGATGCAGTGAATGACTTAAGTTATCAAGGCTTTAGCCAAGGACAAATAAAAGAAATTATGGACAACACAAAGGCTATAGCTGATGAATGCACAAACGCTTTTGAAATGACAATATTACCTAAAAAAATGTTCCTTGGAGATTTCCCAGGAGTTAACGTAAAGGAAGAAATCCCAAAATTAACTTGGGATGCCGCAATTGAGAAATATTCAAGTGACGGAACAAAAGAAGGTATAGAGAAGAATATAAGAGAAAGAATTGAGACTGAACTTGATGCTATTAAGACTACAGGATATGAAATTCTTTATTATATATCTTATTGGTCTTGCAGAAAATCTGAAGAAATGGGATATGTTGTTGGTTCAAGAGGTTCAGCAGGATCAATGATGACAACATATTTATTAGGTATAGGAGAAAATAATCCACTTGACCCTCACTATTTCTGTCCTAAGTGCAAAAAGGTAGAATGGGTAGAAACAGATGTTGTTGGTTTAGATTTACCAACTAAAATTTGTGAATGCGGAGAAGAAATGGAAAATGATGGATGTGCAATAGAATCTCACAATTTCCTTGGTTGGGGTAAATAAAATAAATGCCGTACATATGCCATGATGGAGAAGTGTGTGTACAACGAGAGGTTAAAATGACGGGGAAGCCCTAGAACTTAAAGAAACTACAACGTGACTGGAAACAGTGAGCGTGAACGTTGCGAAAGCGGAAAAAATTCTTTGAGACGACATAAGCTGAAATAGCCGGTTGGCCGGTGAGAAACGAACAAGCGTTTCGTGCTAAGTGTTATAATAGTGGGTAGTCCGCAGCCAGTTTCACTCTAAAGAGTGTCAAGGTTCAACGAGTATAAGCCTCATGCTTCCATCTGAAATAATAAGTATAACGTGTATTCTACTCCCTGGAAGCTTTTTTAGCTATCCATAAATTAAAAATATCCCGAAAGGGAGGGTACAAAGGTTAAG
>DIXX01000021.1:5374-5670 GCA_002428805.1 Cetobacterium sp. UBA6069 | reverse complement strand
AAAGCAGCAGATATAGATTTAAACTTCTCATCTGTGGTGCAAACAGAAGTCCATAAAGCAATGATAGAAGTGTTTGGGGAAGACAATATGATTAAGTCAGGAACTCAAGCGTTCTATCAAGAAAATAAAATAAAAACAGATATTTTTAGGCATATACCTAACATAAAAGAAAAAGTTCAAAATGAAGAATTTGATATAGAATACTATGCTCATGCAATAAATACCATGTCAACAACTGGGCAACATCCTGGGGGTCTCCTTTTGAAACCTAGCGATATACCATTTGAATTAGTAAC
>DIXX01000021.1:4144-5129 GCA_002428805.1 Cetobacterium sp. UBA6069 | reverse complement strand
CGAGGACAATTTGCCAAAAATAGATGCCCTAGGGCACTCTGACCCTACGATGTTGAAAGAATTGCAAGATTTTACGGGTGTTGATTATAAAAAAATTAAATTCAATGACCCTAAAATGTATGAAGCAATACTTGATCCAACGGCGATAGGTATACCAAAAGAAAAGTTTCCTTTTGCTAGTACGACTATGGCTATTTCGGAAATGAATTCTGACTTCACTATGGGAGTTTTAGCTGAAATTAAACCAAAAAATATTACGGATATGATTTATTTCTCAGGATTGACACATGGAACAGCAGTTTACCAAGGAAACGTCCAAAGAGAGTTAATACTTGAAGGTAAACCATTACACGAAGTAATACCTGTTAGAGATATCATATTCCAACAATTAACTAAAAAATATAACTGGGATCCTGCAGAAGCATTTGCAATTTCTGAATCTGTAAGAAAAGGTAAAGGGATCGCTAAGTGGGAAAAGGAGTTAAGAGCTAGATGTCCTCAGTGGTACGTAGACATAATGGCTCAAATTAAATATTTATTTCCAAAGGCTTGACGAAAGCACACGCTTTTTGTTATAATTAATAAAAAAGCGGAGGTTAAAATATGTATAAGATTTATAAAATAACAAACAAAACAAATATGAACATATACGTAGGATCAACGAAAGAAGCTTTAGAAAAAAGATTTAGACAACACGTTGCAAATTCTAAATTAAAAAAAGCTCCTATATTAGAAGCAATAAAGAAATTTGGCGAAAAAAACTTTTATATTGAATTAATAGATAACGCTTTAACAAAAGAAGATTCGAAAATAAAAGAAACTAAATATATAAAAGAGTTTTCTGAAAAAGGTTTTACTTTATATAATATTCATAAAAATAGCAATATATCTTCAACTTTTTATTCATACGATTTAATAACTAACGAAGTTAAAAAATATGATAGTATGAAACTTCTAAAAAAGCATATGCCAGCAAAAGTTAGTT
>DIXX01000021.1:2854-3905 GCA_002428805.1 Cetobacterium sp. UBA6069 | reverse complement strand
GTAACAACTGGCGAAATTTTTAATTCTTGTAGAGAAGCAGCAAAATCATGCGGGTTGAAAAATTCAGTTTCAATAAGCGAAGCTTGTTCAGGAAGAAAAAAGACGGCAGGAGGTTTTGTTTGGAAGTACATATAGCTTTTAGACCAACATGGGCCTTTTAAAACCAGGTGAACCTATAAATATAGGGTGTAGTAATAACGTAAGTTTACGTAGGAAATGACGTATTAATATTACTGCTAACGGGGAACCCATAACGACTAACCATTGTTATGAAAATCGCCGTGCTAAGTCAGGATTGAAATATCCTGTAAATGTGGAGAGAATATCGAAAGCTAACCCGCAACATTGTGGTGAAAATAAGGTGCAATAAAAGCACACGAAGCGAGTAGAGTACGATTCGGTTGAAATACCGATAGGGCTATTGGTACGCCCTCCATGTAGTTTACACTATGTGGCAGAAGCGCCTGGCTAATTTATGCAAGAGTATAAATTACGATGATGTAATCCGTAAGCATGCGTTATCATACGTTATGGCTGCAATGAGATGTTATTGGTATAAACTAAACAGACCAACTGCGTTTTATGCTTCAGCTTTAAATAGATACGGCGTTGAAAATAATAACAATAAAAATTTGGATTATATATTAATTTATAATTCGATAAAAGATAAAGATGACCTATTTAGGATTCACAAGCATTATGAACATGCAAGTGATAATCCTGTAAAAATAAAAGACAACAAGAGGCTAGCTAATATTTTGTACGAAGCTAAGCTTAGAGGAATAGAGCTTGTTCCTGCAACATTCGCTTCAGCAGCAGCAAAGTTCTCGCCTGATAAACTTCACCCTAATAAAATACTATGCCCATTAACTTCGGTTAAAGGTGTTGGTGGAGCAGGTGCGGAATTGGTGGTAAAAGCTTATGAAAAATATGGAAAATCTATTTTAACAATGAATAGGTTAGAGCTTGAAGAACTTAAGGTGGATAAAGAAAATAAAGAAGTTAAGGCTTTCGGTAAAAAAATACTGGATGCTTTCTTTGGAGAGGATAC
>DIXX01000021.1:0-2603 GCA_002428805.1 Cetobacterium sp. UBA6069 | reverse complement strand
ATTAATTAAAAAAATAATTAAATGAGGAGAAATCCTCATTTTTTATTATCTTTTTTGAATAAAAATGATATAATTTAAACTCAGTAATAAGAGTTGGTTTTCATCTTTTTTGAAAAAAGACGGTAATAATTATAAAATAGATGATGAAGGAAAGAAGATTTTTATTAGGATGGAGGAAACATGAGGAACGATACGGAATTAAATGTATTAATGGATAGTTTGAAAAAAAGGTGCTTACAATATTACAACGAGGTTTCAACGACACCATTTACTGGTGGGCACATATGTTGTTTATCTCCTGAGCACGACGATAGAAGTCCAAGTATGTCTTATTGGGAATCAGGGGATATATTCCACTGTTTTTCATGCGGTAGGAACGTTGATATATTCACTTTAGCGCATATACTTGAAGGGAAACCATTAGCAGGTCCGAACTTTATTGATGATAATGTATTCTATTTGGCTAAAAGGTTTGGTATGGAATACGAGCATCTTCAGAGAGAAATTACGCCTGAAGAAATAAAAAGACAACAATATTTTAGAGCTATGAAAATGTTTGCTGATTATGTTGTGTTACATAAAAACGATGAATATTTATCTAAAAGAAAAATAACTGCAGACACTGCGAAGAAGCTTTTGATAGGTTCAGTCGATTCTTTGGAGAATTGTATAAAACACCTTACTGCTTCCGGAATAGATAAAGAAATAATAGACTCTATTGGAATAAATAGAAGGAACGTTAACGAAAACAAGTTGATATTGATAATAAAAGACGATTACGGTAGACCTAATTCCTTTGTATCTAGAGAAACAAAATATTTTAAGGAAACTTTAATTAAGGGGTTCCCTGGAGTTAAAGAAGTTTTCGAAAGCGACCTTTATAGTGAAGAAAGAAAAGAAAAACTAGTAGAGGTTACAGGGCTTGATATTTATGAAATAAACAGGTACATTTCTACACCTAAATATACAAATGGTGAAACGACAGTAATATTCGATAAATCTAAAATGTTTTTCGGATGGTCGGATATAAGAAGGGAATACAATCCTGCAGTTCCTTTGGTTATTTTAGAAGGGTATATAGACTTCGTAACTGGATACCAAGCAGGAATGAGAAATATAGTGGCGATAGGGTCAGCTTCGTTTACTGATGATCATATAGCTACGATAGAACGTTCTAGAGATATAAAAACAGCGGCGATAGCTCTTGACGCGGATAAGACGGGTAAAAAGAGGACTGAAGGGATCCTAGACAGATTATTAAAGATAAAGACTACAAAAACTTATAAATTTGCAGTTTATAAAAATGATTTTAAAGATTTAGACGAAACAATAATTGAAAATCCTGAGATTAAAAAAACGAGTGAAGTTTTCGAGTTAATGACAATATTCGATTTTGAATTACAAACTATGAAACGAAAAACGGATGGTGATTTTGATCAAGATAAGGTTTTTGACGATTTTGTAAACATAATAGCTAAAGAAAATGAACCAAAAGAAAGAGCTATGAAATCAAGAGCGTTAGCTAAAATACTTACAAATTATGATTACACAACAATAATTGAGCAGGTTAATTATTTAATTAATGGTAAAGAGCAAGAGTTTGGTCGAGACATAGTTAGTAAGGCTGAACTTTTCCTTAAGGAAGTTAAAAAAGCGCCTGCTGACGCAAACAAAATAGTTGAAGTTTTTAAAATGGAAATTCAAGATATTGAGAAAAGTTATGATAAAAACACTAAAAATATTTTTGAAGTATCAAAAGATTACTTCAACGAGATAGAGTGCAGAAAAGATGAGGAATCTTTATTTAGCGTTAACTTCGACATACCTTGGTTTGATGATTTAAGTTTACAGCCAGGAAACACTGTTATAATTTCATCACTACCTAATACTGGTAAATCTACAATATTCCAAACAATAGTTAGGAAAGCTTTGTTGAAAAATAAGAATGTTCATATATTCTTTGCAACAACGGATGACCCTGGACCTAAAGTTTATGCAAACTTAATAGCCACATTCTCAGGGTTGGGTAGAGATTATTGCATGAACCCTGTTTATCATAAAAGGTACGGGATTAGGTCTGAAGACCCTAACGTTGCATCTTATGAAATAAGGGAAAAAATGCACGAAACTTACCAAAGAATAAAATCAGGATTAATGAGTTATATAGAATCAAAAAGATTCGTTCTTCTAGATGTTAAAAAGAAGATTGATAACTTTAAAAATTTAGCTGCTTCTATGAAGGAAATAGGTGAAGATCAAGATCTAGACGATGCGTGCAAATTGCTGATATTGGACTCGGCAAACAAAGTAACTGTTGACGGTATTTCGGACGAAAACCAAAGAGCGGCTTATATCTCTGAAAACATAAAAAAACTTTCTGAGACATATGGCTTCTTAAGCTTCGTAAACTTTGAGTTAAATAAAACAAAAAACAACGCTAGATTATCTCAGTTCAGTTTATCAGGGTCAAAGAGAATGTTCTATGACTGTGACGTACTTGGGTTCGTTTATAATCCTATGAGGAACCTACAGAACAATACAGATTTATTCTGGGATAAGAAACTAGATAATGGTGTTATAATAAAAGAACCTATTTTAATAAC
>DIXX01000066.1:1011-3235 GCA_002428805.1 Cetobacterium sp. UBA6069 | reverse complement strand
ATTGAATTAGCTGATTAGAAACAACTTTATTTATAAAAGAGTAGGAGAGGGGCAGTGTATATGATTAATGAAAAAAAGGTTTATGGTAGTGAAGAAGTGGCTAATTTATGCGGGTGTTCCAAAGCAAAGGCTTATAATATAATAAGAGCTTTAAATGATAAATTAATAAAAAATGGAACTCCTCGTGAAGCTGTTATAGCTGGAAAAATAAGCAGAGAATACTTCCATGATCAGATAAAAATATAATTGATAATTTCAAATAAAGAGGGTATCATATAAAATGATCCTCTCTTTTTTTCAAACTAGGAGGAATAAATGAGAAACCAAAATGGTACTGGAAGCGTCTATAAACTTTCAGGAAAAAGAAGAAAGCCTTGGGCCGCTTCTATAACAGAAGGATATACAACAGATGGAAGACAAATTAGAAAGCTGATAGGGACTTTTGAAACTAAAAGAGAAGCTCAAGAGATTCTTATTAAATATGTTAAAAACCCGAATTTATTTAAAAAAATATTATTCAAGGATATCAGGGAGATGTGGTGGGAGAGCTATAAAAAGAAAGTTACAAACGAATCGACATTAAGCACTCATCTATACAGATTAAAAGCTTTGGATCCTTTGAATGATATGAAAATTCAAGATATAAAGTTATACGATATGCAAGAGATATTCG
Source organism: Cetobacterium sp. UBA6069 (assembly GCA_002428805.1). GTDB lineage: Bacteria > Fusobacteriota > Fusobacteriia > Fusobacteriales > Fusobacteriaceae > Cetobacterium_A. The sequence goes on along the minus strand of DIXX01000066.1, from coordinate 2,562 downwards.
ACGATATGGGGACATCTTGGAGTTTTAGAAACGCTTGTAAAAGTGTTCTTAATATGATATTTGATTTTGCTTTAAAAAATGAGTTAGTAGAATCTAATAGAGTTAAATTCATAGAGATTGGACAAAGAGTTAAGGTTATCGATAGAAAAATATTTACAAAACAAGAAATCGAGATCTTGTGGAAAAATCTCGATTCAGAAACTTATCATGGAAAATTTACTTATATTATACTTATCCTCATTTATACAGGAATGAGAATTGGCGAATTGATAAATTTAAAAAATGAAGATATAGATCTGCATAACTCTTGTTTAAAAGTAAATGTCAGTAAAACAAATGCAGGTATAAGAGTTATACCAATATCTTCAAAAATTTTCAATCTTTTTATAACTAAAATGGTAAAGGATCAAGAATACTTTGTAAAAGGTATAACAACAACTCAGCTTAGTTATGCGACTTTTAAAGATAGATTCCAAGCATTGTTAAAAGAACTTGGAATTCAAGAGCATACGATACATGATACTCGACATACTTTTGCTACTTTATTAAACAATGCTAACGCTAACCAATCTTCTATAATTAAACTAATCGGTCATTCTGATTTTTCTACAACCGAAAATGTTTATACTCACAAAGATACAGAAGAACTTAGAAAAGCTGTTGAACTATTGCAGTAGTTTTGTTAGCTTTTTGTTAGCTACTTGTTAGCTTAATAAATAAAATAGATATAATACATATAATAGGTATAATAGATATACCGTTGATTTCATTGAACTTGCACAAACCTAACAAAATAGAAAGGAGTTAAAATGAAAAGAATAATCTGCCACTACGATATGGACGGTTGTAATGCTAAAAATTAACCCCTTTATTTTATTAAGTTTGTTATATGCTTTTTTTAAAATTGTTAGCTACTTGTTAGCTGTAGAAAAAAGAGAGGATTTTTATACAGCTATTTTCCATCCAGTTTATCTTTTTTTATAGCAAAAATTTTTTCAATCACTCCTGGAAATTTCACACCCAATTCTATTAAATTTTCCCCTATTGAAATTGCTTCCATTAGCAGACACCCACTTATCATACAAGCTCTGAGTGAAAAGTCTATATCAGACATTATACTAGTAGTATCTAATTGATGCATACTAGCTATAGCTAAATATATAGCAGGCTTTCTTAATACAAATCCTTTGAACATACTTTTAGAAAGAACATTACCTTCTTTAACAGCTTTCATAAATCCAGTTATACAATCTATTATAGTTAAACAAAGTAGAGCTTTTATATCTACATCCATGCCACCTATAAATGCAATTACTCCTATACCTAACCAAACAGATAAGCTATATAAACATTCTGTTATCTCATCAATTATTTTTTCAAACATATCCCCCTCCTAAAATTCTAATTATTTTTTATATATTCAAAAATTTCAAATAAAAATTTAACTGGCCAAGAATCACTTCCAAAAGTATATGGAAAATGAAAATATCCAAAAACACACACTGAAATCAGTAAAAAAAATGCAAAACTTATAACTTTTGAATATTTTTT
>DIXX01000066.1:0-824 GCA_002428805.1 Cetobacterium sp. UBA6069 | reverse complement strand
TAATGCAGTTTTCATATAAACCTCCAAAACTAAAATTATTAATTATAAAAACTAATTTTTATACAATTAATTTAAAATATTTTGTTTTTTGAATTTTCTAAAATTATTTTAGCAAAAATTAGCCAAACTCTATTTTTTGTCCATCCAAAAACGAACTTTTCTTGAGATTCATCTTTTTTACAAATATCTATAAAATATTTGCATCTATAAGAAAATAACATATAGAACAATTTTTCCTGATCTAACTTGGCAGCGGTGCTGTAAGTTATTTTTCCAGCTACTCCATCTTCAACAACATTATTTTTTGTTAAAAGATTTATCGAATTTTGTAAAATTAAACTCATTCCTTTATAACCGTGATTAACATTCATATCGAATAAAAATTCAGCTATAATCCAATGAAAACTTTCGAATTCTTTTCTCCAATAATTTTTCTTATAAATTTCTTTTGCCAAACTCAAAGGTAAATCTTTCATGTTACCACTGTACCCATTTTGTCTAGCGACAGATATCGTTATCCCATATTTAGTTTCTCCACCTCTGTCGGTAGAATCGTTACTATATCCACCTTCTTTTAAAATTAAATCATTAAAAGCTTTATCAAACATTTCTACACCCCCTATGATCTCTTGGGAAAACAATCTATTATTTTACTTGCTTGATCCTTTCTAAGTTCATCTATAGAATTTAACCCATATTCTTTTAACTTACCTTCTATTATTTTATTTGTATCATTTTTAGATTTATCAATTAATAACTCTTTTTGCTTAGGAGTTATTGTGCCAACCATACTTGTTATAACTTCTTGTAATTTTGGTTGTATT
>DIXX01000090.1:5162-18939 GCA_002428805.1 Cetobacterium sp. UBA6069 | reverse complement strand
TAACTAACTATTTTCCTGTTGCATTATTTACAGCTTCTAAGAATCCTTCAGAAGTATATGTAGCTCCTGCTACTGTATCTATTTGAGATGATTGTGCTTCGATAACTTTTTTAGTTAACTCTTCTATAGCTGGGTTTGCAATTCCTGGAGTATCACTATTTTCTTTAACTTCAATAGCTACTATTTTGTCTCCATCCATTGTAACTGCAACCTTTATATCATCTGCATATCCTAATCCAGTTCCTTCTTTTACTTCAGCTAATGCTACTGTTGATAACATTACTAACATTGATATTAAAAACTTTTTCATTATAATCCACCCTTCTTAATCTATAATCTTACTATGAATTATACTGTATACTACTATTTTATGTCAAGAATTAAATACACTTATTTCCACTTTTAATCACTTTTCACTCATTTTCAACTCAATTTTTAAACTATAATATTATCGATTCTTTTACACTTTCTTTTTCTGGAAGCACATCATACTCTTTCATTGCATTTCTAGCATATTTTCCTAGTGAAAGTAATGCAATTAAGTTTGGAAGAACCATCATTCCGTTAAACATATCTGCTAATTCCCAAACAAGTTCAACTTTCATTACTGATCCAACAACAATCATAATCATAACAACTGCTCTGTACACATTAACTGACTTTTTATTTTTAAATATATATCTCACATTTGCTTCTCCAAAGAAATACCATCCAACTATTGTCGAAAATGCGAAGAACAGTAAACAAACCGCTATAAATACCTCTCCAAAAGTTCCTAAAGTTTTAGCAAAAGCTCCTTGAGTTAACACAATTCCAGCTCCTGAAACTAAAGATACTTTAGACGTTAATATTACTAACGCTGTTCCTGTTAAAACTATAAACGTATCAATGAAAACTGTTATTACAGCTACAATCCCTTGCTCTCCTGGATGTGATACTTTTGCAATTGCATGAGCATGAGGTGTTGATCCCATTCCAGCTTCATTAGAGAATAGTCCTCTTGCTACCCCATATCTAACTGCTTGTTTTACACTAACACCCATTGCTCCTCCAAAAGCAGCTTGTGGATTAAAAGCAGAATAGAAAATAGACGTTACTGCTGGTATTATCTCTTTATAGTTTATAATTATAATTACAAAACAAGCTAATATATAAAGCCCTGCCATCACAGGAACAATTTTCTCTGTTACTGATGCTATTCTTTTTATTCCTCCAAAGAATACAAACCCCGCTAAAATTGAAACCACAATACCTACTAAAGCTGGTGAAGCCCCAAATGCATGTCCAAAAGCTGCTGATATTGAGTTAGCTTGTACTGCGTTACCCATTAATCCTAGAGCACCTATACACGCCATTGCGAAGAAGTATGCTAATCCTTTTGCTAATTTTTTATTTTTTATTGAGTTTTCAATATAATATGCCGGACCTCCTGTTACTTGTCCATCCACTCTTTTTTTGAAAACTTGTCCTAATATAGCTTCTACATAAACTGTTGCCATTCCGAAAAATGCACTCGCCCACATCCAAAATATTGCTCCCGGTCCTCCTGAGGCTATTGCTGTTGCTGCTCCCGCTAAATTTCCTGTTCCAACTTGTGCCGCTACTGCTGTAGCTAAAGCTTGGAATGATGACATCCCATTTTTATCTGCTGCCTTACCATTTAAGTTAATTGATCCTGTTACATGTTTTACTCCCTCTTTAAATTTTCTAACTTGGATGAAGTTTAACTTTAAAGTGAAGTAAATTCCTGTTCCCATTAATAATACAATTAAAAAATTTCCCCATAAAAAACTGTTTACACTAGTTATAATATCTTGCATTTGAATTCCTCCTAAAAAATTTTTTTAAATGCAAAATTGAATAAAAAAAGAAGGTATTAAAAAAAATACCTTCTGGAATTAAAAAAGAATTATACACAAAAAATAGTCACGAAAACTTTTATTGCATAATTCCTCTGTCCTTTTACCTGAGAGTTTAGTCCAAAATTTATTTTAATTTTGGGTTTGCTCCTTCGGTGCTCATAGAGTCTCTCCAGAGGCTCGTCCAGTATAGGTCCTCAAGTTTTTCAACTAACCTGAAAGATTCACTTCTTCGGTGGTCATTTCTGACACTCTCCCTATACCTTCAACCGATTTTCTATTCAATTTTTGTTAATCTTGTTATGAGGTCTATTGTAAAATGAAAAGTTTTTTTTGTCAACAACTTTTTTTGGTCTTTTTATTTTATTTTTTTCAATAGTAGGTATGATGCCCCTAACATTCCTGCATCATTACCTCTTTCTGCCATTTTAATCTCTAATATATCTAAGTAATTTTTCATTACTTTTTGTTCTAAACTCTGCTGAAAAATATTTTTTAAAAAATCACCTTGTTTAGAAACTCCTCCCCCTATAACAACGAGTGAGGGATTAAATATATATATCAAAGTCGCCAGTCCATCTGTAAAATAATCTGCCCATTCATGAACTAACTCTTTATATTCAACGTTATTTTTATGAACCTCTTCAAATATCTCTCTTCCATTAAGTTTTTTAGAAAATTTTTCTTCCGCCATTCTTAAAAGCGCTGTTGTTGATGCGTAACCTTGATAGCACCCCTTATTTCCACAACCACATTGTACTCCATTCTTTACAATCTGAATATGCCCAAACTCTGCAGCAACACTTCCTTCTCCTCTTAGGAGCTCTCCATTTAGTACAACTCCTCCTCCAATTCCAGTTCCGATTGTTAAACAAATAAAATTCTCTTTTCCTGCTGCTGCTCCCTTCCACATCTCTCCTAGTGCAGCACAATTCACATCATTTTCTAAAACTGCTGGTAACCCATATCTATTCTCTAATATTTGAACTAAGTTGGTTCCTATCCATCCTGGAATAAGATTTGTTCCTCCAACAACTTTTCCATGCTTTCCATCAATTTGACCAGTTGCTGAAACTGCAACTCCAACTGTTTTTTGATTTTTTAATTCTTCAACTATTTTAAAAATTTTTTCTAATAGTTGATCGACTCCCTTACTTGCCTCAGTTGGTAAAGAAGAGGAGAAGATAACTTCTCCTCCAGTACTAACCGAGCCATATTTAATCTCTGTTCCTCCAATATCTATGGCTACTATGTTCATTTTATCTGCTCCTATAAAAAGTTTCTTCCAATCTCTTTTGCTGCTTCAACTTTCTCTGCTGAAAGTTTCTTCATCGGTAATCTACAATATCCTATTGCATCTACACCTTTTAATTTTAATATCTCTTTTATCGTTTGGTACAATCCATTTTTTAAAATAGCTTCAATTATATCATTCAGATATGTTTGCTTCTCTCTTGCTAAAGCTAAATCTCCCTCTTGAACTAGCTTAAATATCTCTTTCGCTATTTTTCCAGTCACATTGTAAGTACTTCCTATCGCTCCATCCACTCCTAGAGCTACTGCTGGAAGTAACATCTCATCAAATCCAGCATATATAAGTTTATTAGGGAATGTTTTTCTAACTCTTTCCAATAGATAGAAATCTCCAGCTGTAAATTTAATTCCAATTATTTTTTCATGACATAATAGTTCACCAAATTGCTCAACACTCATATTTACTCCCGTTAAAAATGGAATTGAGTAGATTATCATATTATTGTTTGTTTCGTTTACAATTGTTAAATAATAATTTTTAATCTCCTCAAAATCAAATTTATAATAGAATGGTGTAACTGCCGATAAAGAATCATATCCTAAGCTTGTTGCATATTTTCCTAATTCAACCGCCTCATATAAATCTATTGATCCTACTTGAGCTATTAATTTTACATCATTTTTAGCTTCATCTTTTACAATTTCAAAAATTCTTTTTTTCATCTCTGTTGAAATCATAAAGTTTTCACCAGTACTTCCACCTACATAAAGACCATCAACTTTCATAACATCAATATTGTATCTAACAATATTTCTTGTTCCTTTTTCATCTAAATTTCCGTTTTCATCAAACGAAATAAGTAGTGCTGAATAAATACCTTTCATCTTGTCCTCCAGAATTTTTAATTTATGCTCCTAATATTAAATTTGGTACAAATAAAACTATTTGCGGGAAAATCGTTAAAATGATTAGGGTAATAATTATTGGTATCAAAAACGGTATTACCCCCTTGGTTATTGTACTCACTGGTATCTTTCCTACTCGAGATACCACAAAGAGAGCCATTCCCATAGGTGGTGTTAGTATTCCTATCATTAAATTTAATGTGCTTATAACTCCGAAAAATACTGGATCAATTCCAAATTGTATAACAACTGGAATTAACATCGGTAAAACTAATACCTGTAATGCTAGAGCTTCTATAAATGTTCCCAAGAAAATCAATAGTAAATTTATCATCACTAAAACCATCAATGGAGATTTTCCAAATGTTAAAAATACCTCTGCAATTTTCATTGAAATCTGCTCTCTAGCTATAACCTGCCCGAAGAAAGTTACTCCCATTATCATTAAAACTGTTACTCCACTAATCTTTATAGTCTCAATTACATCTTTAATAAATCCTTTTATTGTTAATTCTTTATATACAAAGAATCCTAAGGTCATAGAGTAACAAGTTGCGATTACGGCCGCTTCTGTTGGGGTAAAGTATCCTGAAAATATGCCACCTATTATTATAAATGGAGTTAGTAAAGCCCAGAAAGACTCTTTAAAAGATATGAATCTCTCTTGCATAGTTGCCTTTGGAGCTCTTTTATAACCTCTTTTTTTACAAATAAAGTAGTTCATTATCATTAAAGCAAATGTTAAAATAATCCCAGGGACAAAGCCACCTAAAAATAATCTTGCTATAGATTGATCTGCTATAACTCCATATATAATCATTGTTATACTAGGTGGTACTAGAGGGCCTATTATACATGACGCAGCAGTTAATCCACCACATAAATCATCATCATAGCCTTCATCTCTCATCGCCTTTATTTCAAGCTGTCCTAGTCCACCAGCATCAGCTAGTGCCGATCCAGACATTCCTGAAAATATTAAACTTGCAAATATATTTACATGTCCCATTCCACCTGTATAGTGTCCTAAAAGTGCTTTGGCAAATCTAAATATTCGTTCTGTTATTCCAGAGCTATTCATTAAAACTCCAGTTAAAACAAAGAATGGAACACTTAATAAACTAAAACTATCTAAACTATCAACTAAAAGTGAACCTACAAAATAGATTACATTCCAATCTGTCACTGCAAAGAATAATAGTGTTGCAAAAACTAATGAAAACCCTACAGGAACCCCTATAAAAATAAGTCCAAACCACGATAAAAATGTTAATAATGTTACCATTCCTCTTTCACCACCTTTTCATCTTCTATCATTTCTAAATCATTATCTTTTTCAATAGAAAGATTTTTAGGCTCTATTATAAATTTACCTGCTTTATAATCTTGAATTAAAACTTGAATAAATCTTATTAACATTAGTGAAGCTATTAATGGTAATGCCACATACATCCAGCCTGAAGATATTTTTAAAGCTATCAATTGAAATATTTTCTTTCTTAAAAATAACTTATAACCTATTTGAATCATTGCAAGCAAAGAGATGAATACAACTGATTGAATAAATGTATTAGCTATTTTTAATCCTTTTCCTGAAAATTTATTGTATAAAAAATCTATAAAAACGTGCTGTCTATGCTTAACTCCGATACTCACACCTAGCATACCTGTATATGTAAATAGTAGAATAGCCAACTCTTCACTCCATACAAGTGGAGAATCAAATATCTGTCTGAAGATGATTTGTGCTATCAGAATAGCAAACATTGTTATAAAAAGTACTGCTCCTACAATTTCTTCAATATTATCTAAAATTTTTTTTATATTCATATTAGACTCCTATACTTGCAAATTCATACTTTTATCTTACAGAGCTTATCTCATCTAAAGCTTCCTTACCTAATTTACCATTATTTTTCATGTAAACTTCATAAAATGGTTGCATCGCTTTTCTAAATGGTTCTAACTCTGGAGTTGTAACTGTAACTCCTTGTTCTTTAAAGAAATCTATAATACTCGCCTCTTCATCTACGAATAGTTTTGTATGATACTGTGCTGCAACTTGAGATTCTACTTTAATTAAATCTTGTAAGTTTTGAGGTAACTTTTTCATCGAAGATCCACTTGCTAAGTATAGTTGGTCATTTAATATATGATTCGTCATTGCTAAATATTTTTGTACTTCATAGAATTTTTGAGCTCTTATTGCTGATAAAGGATTTTCTTGTCCATCCACCGAATTTGTTTGTAGTGCTAAATATACTTCTGAAAAGGCCATCGGTGTTGGTGATGCTCCTGTATTTTTAGCATATTCTAAATTTGAATCAGCTCTAGGGACTCTTAATTTTAATCCCTTCATATCCTCTAAAGAGTTGATTGGTCTATTTGATGTCGTTTGTCTTGTTCCGTTATATGCTTGAGATAATATCTCTATATTTAAATTATCTTTTATTTTCTTTTGTAAATTCTTACCAAAAGTTGTATCAAATGATGCTTTTTGCATATGTTCAAAATCTTGAATCACATATGGTAAAGAATATACCTGTGCTTCTGGAAAAAATATGTTAAATCTTGAAATCTCTGCAAATCCTAAATCTAAAACTCCAGCCGATAACTGTTCAAGCATAGATCTGTCATCACCTAGTTGGGCTCCAGGATATAACTCTAATACCAGTTGTCCATTTGATTTTTCTTTTAAATTATTTGCAAAAGCCTCTGCTGCCTTATACTCATTTGAACTTGTATTAGCAACCAATCCCATTTTCAATTTGTAAACCTTTTCATTTGCCCCAAATGCTACCATTCCAAAAACCAACGTTAATCCTGCTACTTTTAACACTCTTTTCATTTAAATTTCCTCCCTAGAATTTATTTTTGACTATATATAATAATCTCAAACTTAATCCAAACTCTCTTTAAAAATAATATCTATTTTTGTTTGAAACTTTTGAGATCTTTTTATATCTGTTTTATATAATAATTCAAAAATTCTTTTTCCCGCTGTATATCCTTGGTTGTAGAAATCTTCTGATACTGTCGCAATAATTTTATCGCTTTCTAAAAATCCCCGTATTTTTTCATTAAATCCATTCGTTATAAACTTATAATTATCTTTTTTTACTTCCCCTAAGTATTCGATAATTTCTGGTGCATACCTATTTATATAGATACCCTCAACATCATCTGAAAGATAATCTAAAATTTTACTTTTATTTTCTAATAAATTTTCTATTTTTATAGGTCCTACATATCTTTTTGAGATTTCATCTAATTTTGTAGTAAATCCTTTCAAATATTTTTTAGAAGACATTAAATCATCTCCACCATCTACTATTAAAATCTTACCTTCTTCTTTAGTTACATTTGACATTATATTTGCTGCTATTCTTCCTGATTTTGTATATCTCGAATCTATATATGTCATTTCAGTTGAAAGTTGTTTTCCTATTGAAACAACCTGTAGTTCTTGAATTAATGGAGTGATTATTTTCAGTATCTCTTCATTATTTAGTGGTGTTATTATTAATCCATGTATTTTTTTTTCTAATGATCTTTTTAAAATTTCAATTTGACCTGAACTATCACTTATATCAACTTCTAAAATTTTTATTTTTACTCCGTAAGCTTTAACCTCTTCTTCAAAATCTTTTAATCCTGTTTTTATTTTTTTAGAATATTCTTCATTAATTGATTTAGCTATTATAGCAACAATTTTTTTCTTTTCTTTTATTGCTAATGTACTACCTAAATAATTTTTTTCATATCCTAACTCTTTTGCTAGTTCTAAGACTTTTTCTTTTGTTTCTAGTTTTATACTTTTACTTCCATTGAGTGCTCTAGCTACTGTAGTTCTTGTAATTCCCAATTTTTTAGCTAAATCCGCTTGAGTTACCATTTCATACCTACCTTTGTTCTCGTGAACATGTTCGTTATTAATTTAATACAACATTTTTTTGGATTTGTCAAAATTTTTTTTAATTATTCTTGTAAAAATTTGTAAAAGCATTTATAATATTATGATAAAAGAAGTTTTGAGAGGAGAGTATTTATGAAAGTTATTAGTAAAACTAAACCAAAAGGTACAGAATATAATGAACTAAAAAATCTTAAAAAAGCTAAGAGAATTGTTAAAGCTAAAGAGGATAGAAGAAGAGCTGAAAACAAAAGAGTAAACGCTGAAGCAAGAAAAGAAAGAAAAGTAGAAAATGAATTCTTTGATAAAGTTGGAGAAGTTGAAATTTTAGGATTTAACAAAGGTATGCTTCTTGTTCGTATTGGAGATGACGTAGAAAAAAGAAATCTTACTTTTGGAAGAAGAAGTGTTGATTTAAAAGATAATCTAGCTCTTATTGGAAATTTCCAACTTAAACTATTTGGTGAAATGGTTGAGATTAAGAGATTAAAAAACTTTAACCAAATGAAAGATGAATTAGCTTGGGCTATTTCAGAAGGTATTTAATTATAAATACCTTCTAAAAATAAAAGTGGACTTTTGTCCACTTTTTTATATTTTTTGTATTAAAAATTTGTACACGCCGTGATTGTCATTGCTATCTGTGACTTCTTTTGAAATACTTTTTAATTCTTCTTCAGCATTTCCCATAGCAACTCCATATCCAACCATCATTAACATCTCTTTATCATTATTAGCATCACCAAAAGCAACACAACTTTCTAAATCTAACCCTTTATCTTTTAATATTTTCTCCAAAGTTTTTCCCTTATTAACAACACTATTTAAAACCTCTAAATATTTTTCTTGAGAATAAGTTAAATGAACTCGATCACCTAATTTTTTTCTAATCTCTTTTTCTATCTCTAAAAGGTTAGCTCTTTCATCTACAAATAATGCTTTTGTCATTTTAAAGTTATTAAATGTATTAAAATCTTTTTCGATTGCATCTAATCCCACATTGTCTCTATAGTACTTAGTTTGCCAACTATTTTTATTTTCTACTAACCACTCTTCATTTTGATATAAATTTAAGTGAACTTTATTTTCTCTTGATATTTGGATTAAAATATTTACTATATCCTCTGAAAGAGGTTGTTCATAAATAACTTCTCCGTTTTTACTATCTACTACCTTGGCCCCGTTATAGCATATAGCTGTTATAGGTAGTCCCAATTTTTTTATAACTCCCTCTGTTGCACTATAAGACCTTCCTGTTACTATAAAAACTTCTATTCCTTTTTTATAAATCTCTCTTAGAATAGATATATTTTCTTTACTTATATCTTTTTGAGAATTTAATAATGTTCCATCTAAATCCAACGCCACTGATCTCATATAACCCCACCTCCCATTTTTTTATATATTATATCAAAAAATGAGGGAAAATTCCCTCATTTTATATTTTAATATGATATATTTTCTAAAACATGATTTCCATTTGGATTAAATTTAAATCCTTTTATTTTTTTATTTAAACCTATTGTATAAGCTTTATATACTATCGGTATAATTGGATTTTCTTCTAATATTATATTTTGAACTTTACCGTATATCTCTTTTCTTTTTTCTTGGTCTTGCTCTTTTCTAGCTTCTTCTAATAATCTATCGATCTCTTTATTATCGTAGAAACTTCTATTTCCTACTCCTCCCTTCGAGCTACTATGAAGTAATGGATAATATCCATAATCTGCATCTCCAGTGCTTGTATACCACAATCCTATCAAAGCATTATGTTGACCTGCTGCAGATAACTGTAAAAAAGATGATAGCTCTAAGGTTTTTATCTCTACTTCTATTCCTATCTCTTTTAAATTTGCTTGGATTATTTGAGCCATCTGATACTTACTAGTATCTTCGTAAATCCATAAATCAATTTTTATTGGTAAAGAATAATTTTTCATTATCTCTTTTGCTTTTTCTAAACTATATATCTTGCTCTCTTTTGATGAATAACCAAATGTATTAGGAGTAATTATAGAATTGGCCTCTTCTGATGTATTTTCAAAAATAACTTCATTTATAGATTCTTTATCTATAGCATAACTGATTGCCTTTCTTAAATTAATATCATTTAGAGGACTTTTCTCTGTATTAAGCGATAAAAAATCTGTTCCATAAGACAGCTCGTTAATTACTCTTAACTCCTTAGATTTTTCAAGAGATTTTATATCTATAGAAGCTATATCGTAAGCTATTTGAACTTCACCTGTTTCTAGTGCGATATATCTATTAGTTGACTCGGGTATTGTTACAAACTCTATCTTTGATATTTTGGGAATCTCTTTAAAATAATTTTCATTTCTTTCTAAAACAACTTTAACTCCTGTACCCCAGTTCACTAATTTAAAGGCTCCTGTTCCAACTAGTTTTCCATTTCTATCATTTTTAACAATTGCTAGCGATGAATGTGTTAGGTTATGTAAAATTATATTTAAATTAGTTGATGACTCTATCTGAAGATTATATCGATCAATCTCTATTATCTTTTCTATAGGCTCAACTAAAACTTTTGTTACTGCAATGGTCTTATTTCTTTCCAAACTTTTTTTAATAATTTCAGATGTTAATTCCTCTCCATCTTGAAAATATATATTTTCCTTTAATTTTAATGTTAAAATATTACCTTCAATTTTAAATCTCTCTATTAATTCTCCTTCAATCTCTCCCTTTTCGTTAAGGATAAACAAATTATTATAAATCTGTTTAGTTATAGCTAATGTTGAACTATCAGTATGTTTATGTGGATCGTATGATCTACCACTGTAGCCTAATGCTATTTTTATCACCTCATTTTTCTCTTTTGAGAAAACCATCATTGAGGTCAACATAAAAAATACTGTTATAAATATTTTTGAAAAGTTTTTCATTTATTCCTCCTCTAAATCTATGTTATACTTCTATAAGTATGCCACACTTAACTATCTTTTTCAAAAAAATAAAACAAATTGTATTACTACACTTATTTGGAGGTTTTAATGGAAACACTATTCAAAGAGTTCAAAATTGAAAATAATAAATTTATATATATTCCTCTTTATACATTTTTAAAAGAAAAAATTGAAAGGAAAGAACTAAAAAATAAATTGCCTTCAATTCGAAAGATTTCAAATTTTTTAAACATAAGCCCTAATACTGTAGCTAAAGCATATTCTGAACTTGAAAAAATTAACTATGTTCAAAGCTTTAAAGGAAGTGGATTTTTTATAAATTCAAACTTTTTATTTGAAAAAAAAGAAAAAAATTTTATTTTAGAAAATGATGATTTTTATAATGTAAACCATTCTTTAAAAATCGATTTTATTAACTCTACTCCAAATTTTAGTTTTCTTCCTATTTCGGATATAAAATATGCCATCAATCATATTTTAGATAGAGATAAAGAATTAGCTTTAATAAATGAAGGTCCTTTAGGTAATATGGAATTACGAGTAGCAATTAATTTATCACTCAAAAACTTAAATATATCTACAGAAATTGATAATATACATATTTTATCTGGAGCTCAGCAAGGTATTGATTTAATCTCTAAAACATTAGCGTTTTCCAAAGATAATATCGCTATCGAATCACCTACATATTTAGGTGCTATTAAGTCATTTAAATCTCAAGATTTTACAATAATTAAAATTAATATAGAAAAAGATGGCCTTAATATTTTTGAACTTGAAAAAATTTTATTAAAAACAAGAATTAAATTTATATATTTAATGGCTAACTTTCAAACTCCTACTGGAATCAATCTATCTTTAAAAAAAAGAAAAAAATTACTTTACCTAGCTGACAAGTTTGATTTTTTTATAATAGAGGATGATTCATCTTCAGATTTATACTATTCTGAATTGCCACCGTTACCATTAAAATCTTTAGATAAAAATGATCGTGTTATATATGTCAAAAGTTTTTCAAAAATTTTTATGCCAGGATTTAGATTGGGTTTTATTATTGTTCCTAAACTTCTTTTGCCCAGCTTTTTAAACAATAAATTTTTAAGTGACACTAATACTTCGAGTTTATATCAAAAATCATTCGCTCTACTTCTAAACGATGGCTCTATTGAAAAACATATGAATTCTTGTAGAAAACAATTGAACTCTATACAAAATATAATAATTGAAGAACTTTTGAAAATTTCAAACATAAAATTTTTTATTCCTTCTGGAGGGTGTTCTCTTTGGATTGAGCTACCTAAAAATGTATCTTCAAAAAGTGTATATAATAAATTACTTCGAGAAAATATAGGAATTGTTCCCGGGATAGACTATGGATTTGATAATTTTATAAAGTTAAATTTTTCTCGAATTGAAAAAAAAGATATTCCCGAAGGAATATCTCGTTTGAAATTTGCTATTGACTTTTTTCAAGAGCTAAATTTAGGAAAGTTGGAGTAATTTGTAATTACTCTTTCTCCTATTTTAAATTCTTATATAGTGATAGTGCATAATGTGTTTTAAAATCATTAGTTATCTCTAAAACACTTTCTAACGAATGCCAGAAGCACTCTAAATCTTCTCCTTCATCAAGTTGTTTTTCATAAACTTTTTCATTTTCCGATTTTAATTTCACTATGTAGATATATAACTCTTCCGAAGTATATCCTGGTGATAGAATCAACGGTTTTGTAGGAGTATATAAAATATCATAACTTTCAATTTCATAACCCGTTTCCTCTCTTACCTCTCTTTTTAAAGTTTCTTTAGAGTCTTCATCATTTTCTATTATTCCTGCTGGAATTTCTAAAAGTTTTCCATTTACTCCAGGACGATATTGTTCTACTAATAAAACCTTATCTTCTGTGTAATTTAAAATCAAAGCTGCGATAGCATTTGGTTTTTCTAAAAATTCAAGTTGAATATCTCTCGTTGGATGTTTCTCAATTTTTACTTTTAAAAACTTCAAGTCATTTAATTTCATAATTACTCTCCTATTATTCTTGTGAATTCCTTTGGTGTTGGTGATACAAAACTCATTACTTTGTTTGTTGTAGGATGTTGAATTTTTAATGTGTGTGCGTGTAGCCCTAGTCTTTTTAATGTATTTGTTTGAGCTCCATATTTTTTATCTCCAACTACAGGATGTCCTATGTCACTCATATGAACTCTTATTTGATTTTTTCTTCCTGTTTCTAGTGCAGCTTTTAAATATGTGTACTTACCTTTTGTTTTTTCAACTTTATAGTTCGTTATCGCTAACTTTCCACCTGTTTTATCATCTTTTACAGAATATGTTGTAAATGCTTTATTTTCTTTTAAATATGATTTTATTTGCCCCTTTTTTTCTTTTACAACTCCTTCAACAATAACTGCATACTCTCTTTCTAGTACTAACTCGTTCCAGTTTTCTTGTAGTTTATTTTTTACATCTTCAGATTTAGCAAACATCATAACTCCTGAAGTATCTTTATCTAATCTATGAACGATAAATATTCTCTCTTTTTTATTTTTAGCTTTTATGTAATCCATTAATAATTTATATGCTGTATTTTCATTGCTTTTTTTCTCTGTTGCTATTGATAATAATCCACATTCTTTTTCAATAACTACAATATCTGAATCTTCAAATAATATTTTAATCCCCTTAGGAGTTTTATCATTTCTATTTTTTTCCCAACTTATTGTTACTTCATCACCTGGAGTTAACTCTAAATTAAATTGTCTTTCTACTTTTCCATTTACTAGAATTTGTTCTTTTGATAAAAGTGTTTTTATGTTATTCTTACTTTGCTTTGTTAATTTTTCTATTAAGAATTTCATTAATTCATTTTTTTCTGTTACTTTAAAGTTCATAAATATACCTCTTTTTTATT
>DIXX01000090.1:4420-4824 GCA_002428805.1 Cetobacterium sp. UBA6069 | reverse complement strand
CGGATAAAAAAATTGATTATTTTCCCTTTTTAAATTATACTATAATTATTAACAAAGGAGGTGAGAAGCGTTACTTTTTAGTGACGTTAATTAATGGGGAAAATAATAACTATAAAAAATAACAAAGGTGGCGTTGGTAAATCTACTTTATCAAAAAACATTGCTCACGGGCTTGCTATGCTAGATTTTAAAACTGCATTAATTACATCTGATGCTCAAAATGATAGTCTAATTCTTTTAGGGGGATGGTTTGAAGGAGGAAAAGGTTTTAAATCTTTCGTTCAAACTGGAGACGAAATTAAAATAAAAATCAGACAAAATCTAGACTATTTTCCTGTAGAAACTGATGTTTTTGGAACAAATTTAAAAAGTAAAATAAAAAAAACTTTTGAAGCATTAAAAAA
>DIXX01000090.1:0-4155 GCA_002428805.1 Cetobacterium sp. UBA6069 | reverse complement strand
AAATTAAGTACTGCTGGAATTACTAGATTAATAGAGAAAGCAGAAGGAAAGAAGATTACACAGATAGTTCCAAATTTATATAGAAACACTAAAATATCTCGTGAATATTTTAAAAATTTATCTGATTTTTTTGGTAATACTGGTGTAACTTTAACATCTCCTATTCCTGAAAGTGTTATTGAAGAGCAGCTTTCAGAAAAAGGAAAAACAATTTGGGAAACACAGGCAAAAAAAGCAGAAGAACTTCAAAATCTGTATGGAGAAATAATTGGAGGAATTATAAATGATTAAAAAAAATAGTGTACTTGATCGTTTAAAACAAGATTCCTTTAAAAAAAAGGAATCTTCAACTCCAACCACTCCTGAAATAAAAGAATTTGAAATTACTGTTATCGAAAAGGATTTTTTGCCAAATACAGATGTTATCTTTAATTACGATGATATCCAAGATTTAGAAATGAAAGAGGATTTAATAAGATATGAATCACTTTTACATGTAGCTAAGAGTAATTATCATACTAGAGCTGGAGAGATTTTATTAGAAGCTAATGAAAAATATTCAAATAATAAAAGTGGTACCTTTGGAATTTGGTTAGAACACATGAAAATTGGAAAAAAAACTGCAGAGCGTCTGATTAACAGATTTAAATTTATTTCAACTAATTTTACATCTCCTGATGATCAACTTTATTTTGAAACTCTGCCTTTATCTTTAACTTATGAAGTTTCTTCTCCAAATGCTAATAAGGATTTAGTAAATGCTGTTATTAAAAGAGAAGTAAAAACTAGAAAAGAATATATGAGCTTAAAAAATGAGACTAAAAATATTTCTACTAAAAAAACCGATTTTGGCTCTATTGAAAAACTTTTCGAAAAATTAAATTTAAATATCTCTACATTAATTGAAAATAAAATTGAAACATCTTCTATTGATTCAGACAAGGCAAAAAATATGTATGAGAAAATCGAATTCTTAAATAAAGAAATTAAAAATTTATTAACAGAGATTGAAAAAATAAACTAATAAAATTATGAAAGGATTAAAACTATGAAACTATTTAACTACGAAGATTTTTATTATGTAATTGAACACAATAATGAGTACTTTGAATTCGAAATTGAAAATGACTTTTTAGACTCACTTTCGGAGGAACTAGATATTGAGGATTTTGATATCACTAATATGACAGAAATTTCTGAAGGTATTTTTAACTTATTAATCGTAACTCCAAACGGAGAAGAAAAAACTTACGAATACAAATTATCTCTAGAAAGAAAAGAGTATATTCTTTCTGCTGCCAATTAAATATGTAAAAAATGGATTTATCTTTAATTAGATAAATCCATTTTTTATACAACACTAACGGCTGTTAATTTAACGATTTTATTTTTATGACACTTTCTTCATCTTCATTATACTCTAAAACTAGGTGTAGCCTTCCAAGTTCTCCTTCAAAAAACTTTGTTATTCCCAATAATCTAATTATTTTATTTACTTCTTTTATATTTTCTCCTTCTAAAAGATCTAATAGGTCCAATTGGAACATAGACATATTTTTATATATTCTTTTTATTTCTATATTTTTAGACTCTTGTGCTGTATTTATTTCTATTATATCTTTTTTAGTCTTTAGCGACTCTAAAATTTCATTTCTGTCCACTTCTGCTGAGGTCATTTCAATAATCTCAATATTTTCCTTGGACATAGCTTCTTCAAAGTTATTTTTTGATATTTTAGACTCTTGTGCTGTATATTTCGAGATGTTTTTCATTAAATAATCTTTTATTATCTTATCTTTAGCTGCATTAAAGGCCATTTTTTGAATTTTGCCCTCTACACCACACATAAGAATATAATCATTATAAGCATCTCTTTCAATTTTAGATTTAATTTCTGGTGTAAATTTTTCCCAGAAAGCATTTATTTCTAAAAACTTATTTTCGTCTATTCTTTTCTCAGCTAAAACTTCTGTATCTATTTCTAATAATTTTAGATTATTATTTTTAGCCTTTTCTGCTGTATTCTTTTTCTGTTGTAAAATATAATCCTCAGCCCAACCTTTTGATAAAGCTTGAATCATATAACTTCTTATATTGCTAACTCTTTGTACTTTTATATACTCTGCTACAAACTTTATATGTTCAAAGCCATATTGCCTTATACCATCTTTTATCACTTTTGGTAATGTTTTCAATTCTCTTGCTTTAGATGGGAGCCTTTTTAAAATTTCTTCTAACTTTTCATTTGTAGGAATTCTATCTACAGTTTCTGCTTTAACCGCTTCAAACTGATGATTTCCGTCACTTTTTAAATCTACTCCACTATCTGTATGGGTTATTAATAGATTATCAAAATGATTTTTATCATCATAAAAATATGTTTGTTTCAATTCATTATGACTCTCATTAAAATAAAATTCAAACTCTGATTCCATCCATTTACTATTTTTGATAACAGTATAATTTTCTATTAAATTCATTTTTTTTAATTCTTGGCAACTTTTTTCTATAACTTTTATTGTTCTACCTATTTTTTGAATATTTTCACTTAATGGAATTCTTTTTATCAAATTTATAGACAATACTTTTATATACATTCTATTAAATCTTAATTTATTAATTAGCATATATAAAGCTCTTGTTATTGGATTGTCCATGCTCAAGAGTAATTGAGAATCATATACTAAATAACCTTTCCTAATTATATTGTCATAAAAATGCTCAGATATAGATACTTTTATAACCTCTTTTATCCTTCTATCTGTAAAAAGCTCTTTTTCTGATTCTTGAGCTTGTTTTACTGAAATCATATGAATGTTCATTATATTTGTATTTATTTGCTCTTCTATTATCCCTTTAATTTTATTTGAATATAAAGAGTTTTTAAACGTATAACTTGTTTGGGAAAGTCTTATTAAAGCCTTTGATATCCTTCCGTAAAAACCTTTAAATGAATCTTGTGCTATACCCATATTTGTTAATATTTCGCTTATTGTTGTATAGAACATGTTATTATATCTTTTGTCTCTCATTATTTTTAACAATGCTATGAAAACTCTCTCTTCTAATTCCCCTGGAATGTAATCCCCTGATGTTGGATTAACTTGAATATAAGCTTCTTTTGATCTATTAAAAAAATATCTTATTATTTGATTTTTTTTCTTACTTGTACTTTTAGTAAATAATGGATACTCTATCATATTTATATCAATTCTAACCAGACTATGATTTTTTTCGTTTTCAATTTCAGAAACATCTAAAAATTTTTCTACGATTTCACTTGGACCTGTATCAATAACTTGATTCATAGGAATCTCAAATTTTTTTAATTTTTTCATTTTCACCAACCCTTATATGTTGTATATTATTATTTTTATTCCTTTTATATTGTATATATTACAATATAAACAAAGCTTTTTCAAGAGCTTTTACCACATGTATTGTATAAAACATCTATAAAAATATTGAAAATAACTTTTAAATAAAAAATAGTAAGCAATAACGGTTATTTTTGCAACAATAAAAAAAATACAACAATAATGGTTATTAATATACAACATCTACGTCTTTTAAATACAACATCTACGGACATCAAAATACAACACAAACGTCTATTAATATACAACATCCACGGACATGTATTTTTTATTTTTTTTTCTCATGTAGCCTTGATTTATTTAAGCTAGATTAATTTTTTCTTTAATTTTTTTTCCGCACAACAATATAAACAACTATAAACAAATAAAACAACTATAAACAATCTTTTTTATTAATTTGTAAAATTAAAATTATTTAATTCAATAAATTAAAAATCTCGACTTAAAAAAATTTAATAATCTAATTTAACCAACAATAAATATCTTAATACTTTTATCAAAATAAAAAATAAGTTTGAGTTTAGTAAAAAACTATTTTTAAAAATCAAAAGAATCTATAAATATTGATTAAAATATAATTATAAATAATTTTAGAATATAAATAATTTTAAATTTTTAATAATATTTTTATTTTATATATTAAGAAGTAGTATTTAATAAATTTCAAAAAAAAAGAAAAAAAAGAAAAAAGTTTGTTGACATTATTTATTTTTTATGGTACTATTATTTTTGTCAGCAGCAAATGTTGATAACAACAAAATAGTTCGGAATATAGCGC
>DIXX01000078.1:6306-19879 GCA_002428805.1 Cetobacterium sp. UBA6069 | reverse complement strand
TAACAAAACCATACCTTTTATTCTTCAATCTCTTCTAAAATTTCTTTTCCAATTTCTTGCATCATCTCAAGAACTTTAACAACTTTTTTACCTCTATTTTCAGTTAGAAAATATTCAACTCTTAATGGATAACCATCATAGTTGAACTTATCGACAAATCCGAATTTCATGAGCTCTTTAAGATGTTGTAGTAACATCTTCTGGTTAATTCCAACAATATCATTTTCAAGCTCTGATAAAGAAGCTCTACCTCTCCAGTGAAGTTGATATAAGATTACCATCTTCCATTTTCCTTTCAAGATATCGTATGCTAATTCTAAAGGGCAGGTATATTTTTCTCTTATTTTCATATTTTTCACCTTTTTACTATTTTTATCTATATAATAAGCTATATTTAGTGAAAAGAAAAGAGAAATTCTATTTAAGTTAGAATTTTAAAATTTCCCCGTTATCAGGAACAATTATATTGGTAACTCCAGCTGCTTTTATTTTTTCTTTTAAATCTTTTCTAGTTACAGTACTGTGGTCTGTAGATTCCATATGAACAGCAACTATTTTAGCCTTTGGAGCAAGTTTTGCAATCTCAATAGCCTCTTCAGCTCCAATTAATAAAGTAAGATTTTTAACATCTTTTTCAACAGGCATTCCCATAGCTTTAAACTGCTCTTTTTCCTCTTCACTTAAAAGAAGCTGGGCTTTTGCAGGGTGAATTATGATTATATCTGGATTAACTGAAGTTATTTTATTTTTAACTTCTTCAGTTAAAACAGTATCTCCAGTCCAAAGTATGGTAGGTTGGTTATCGGCTCTTAAAACATATCCAGAAACATCACCAACAATAGGTTTTAAAACAGGAACACTTGTATGTAAAACCTCGAATCTTTCAAATGAGATTCCTTCCCAAGAAAATGTTTTATCGATTGTTGTAAGATTGTTGAATCCAGATGCTTTTAAACCTTTAGAATCGAAAGGTTGAATAAAAAGTGAAGTATTTTTATCAATAATCTCGATAGCTTTTTGATCGAAATGATCAGAGTAAGCAAAATCTAACTTTCCACTATCAGGAATATGAGTGTGTGAAACTAAAATAGCATCTATATTTTTAATCGCATCTTCCGCAGAAATCGGTAAATCAGAGGTAGGGCTAACTAGTTTGTTTTGATTCTCAGGAAGATATCCAAAGTAAGAATTTTTTGGAGCTAATAGAGGATCAGTTAAAATCATTTTTCCATTATATTTAATTCTCATAGTAGCATTTCTTAAAAGTTGTATCTCTGTAGTGTTTTGGTTTTCTGAAGCTCCCATTGTATATATTGAACTAGCTAAAAATAAAAGTCCTGTCATATTTTTTATAAATTTATTCATAAGTCATATCTCCTTTAATATAATATTTTTTTATTCGCGAATACCTTATGTTTAAGAATAACATACTATTATTATTTTGAAAATTACCCACTTTTTTGTATGTAGAAAAATTCCTATAAATATAGTATAATATAAGCAGAAATAATTGTATGGAGGAAAAATTTTTATGGAAAATATTCTTGGAAATATGCTGAATGAGTTTATAATAGCGCTTGCGAAATATTCACCAATAGTTATAAAAAAAGTGATATATTTAGTTGCTTTATATTTATCTTATAACCCAATTAAAGATTTTGTTGTAAAATCTTTAAAGAAAGTTTTAAGAAAAAAACAATTTGATGAGTTGTTAGTAAGTTTCTTAGCGACATCAATGAAAAGTTTAGTTATAATTTTTTATTTTTTAAACGTAATTCAAATTTTAGGATTACAAGTGGCATCACTTTTAACACTTCTAGGTTCTGTGGGTGTCGGAGTGGGATTGGCTTTAAAAGGAAGCTTATCTGATGTAGCTGGTGGAATTCAAATATTGATTTCAAAACCATTTAAAAAAGGAGATTTTATAATAGCTAGTGGTTCAGAAGGGTCAGTTCAAAAAATAACATTTTTATATACAACCCTTAACACAGTTGATAATAAAAGGGTTATAGTTCCAAATGGAAAGTTATCATCTTCAGTTGTAACGGTTGTAACAGCTAATCCTCAAAGAAGAGCAGATTTTGTATTCTTTGCAGAAAAAGAGGTTTCAATAGATAAAGTAAAAGCTGTACTGTATGATGTGGTGAGCAATCATCCTTCTGTATTAAAAGATAAAGATATATTTGTAAAGTTCTCAAAAGAAACAGGAATAGCAACTGAGTTTATAGTTAGAGTTTGGACTCTGAAGGAAAACTTCAGAGATTTAAATGCAGATATCCAAGAGGAAGTAAAGAAGAGATTTGATAAAGAAGGAATTAGATTACCTTATCAATCTTATGAAGTTAATCTTATGAAATAAAATATATTTGATAAAATCTCGAATCTCCAAGTTAGTTCTTGGAGATTTTTCTATCTAAATAAAAGGATAAATAACACTTTAGTAGTAAACAGAAAATAGGATGATGTATATGTGAGGTGATTTTAGATGGAAAAAATATTGGTATTATTTAAATATTATAATGATGCAAAATTAGCAATAGAAAATTATAAGTCACTAAAAAAAAGATTTAATTTTGAGATATTACCTCTTTATGTGAAGGATTTAAAAGTCCCAACAGGAGTTACTTTTTTGAGTCCAAGTATGACTATGGATATTCTTAAAGAGTATGAAGATGAATATATTGAAGATTTGAAGGATATTCTACTGAAAGAGGGAATAAAAGAGGAGCTTGTTGTTGATATAGGTCTAAATAAAGATATAATTCAAGAGTACTTGAAAAAAGTAGATTTTATAATGCTTGAAGAAACTGAATATTTAGATGAGAATTTTTTAGAGATATTAAAAATTGTTTATAAACCTGTAATAGTTGTAAATAAGAGTGCTTCAAAATTCCAAAATGTTGTGGTCATATCGGATGATGGAATAAAAATAAATAAAAGTGTGAAAAATTTTGTAAAAGATTTTCCTGATATAAAAAAAGTAACTCTTTTAACTTGGAATTATAAACATGAAGAAAATAATGTTTTAGATCTTTTAGAAAGAAAAGGAATTGAAGTAAAAGTAGAGATGTATAATCAGCAGTTTAATACAAAAGATGAATTTTTTGATAGAATGAATGAGTTTGATTTTATTGTAATGGGAAATTTAAGTAAATCATTTTTCTTTGAAAAAATAACTAAACGTATGGGTGTTGAAATAATCGAAAAAGCAAGAGTTCCAATTTTTATAGGATAATTATATAAAAGAGAAAAAAAGCTGAGGAAATTTTAAAATCTCCTCAGCTTATTATTTTATAAATTACTCATTATAATATAGGTTTTCAGTTGGGAATACAGGATCACAAGTTACATCAACACCTAATTTTCTAAGAGTTTGCTCGTCACCTTTTCCAAGGATTGTAGTTGAGTGAAGTTGAGCTCCTTTTAGTGTTGGAAGTTGATCAAGTGCAGCTTGTGCCATTGGGTTAGTTGCAGCTGAAATAGTAAGTGCAATTAACATCTCTTCACAGTCTAAACCTACATTTTTACTTTGTAATGTAGTTCTTTTTAATTTTGTAATATCTTCAATTATAGTTGGAGATATTAAGTGGATATTATCGTTGATTCCAGCGATAGCTTTAAGAGCGTTTATTAAAACAGCTGATGAAGAATCTAAAACATTAGATTTTTTACCAGTTAGGATTAATCCTGTAGTAAGTTCCATAGCTACAGATGAAAGTAATTCGTTTGTTTCTCCATTAGATTTTTGTTTATCTAAGTGCTCTCTTGCTGCACTAACTACTTTTCTATTAGATTCTTTTAATCCTAATTCTTCCATTATAAGTTTTGCTCTTTGGAATGTTTCTTTGTCAACATATCCTTTTTTATATTCACATCCAGTTTTGAAGTATCTTCTGATAATCTCTTGTTTAGAAGCTTCTCTAACAACTTCATCGTCGATGATACCGAATCCAACTCTATTAACTCCCATATCAGTTGGTGATTTATAGATAGATTCTTTGTTTGTGATTTTTTCGATTATTCTTTTTAAAACAGGGAAAGCTTCGATATCTCTGTTATAGTTAACTGCAGTTTCACCATATGCTTCAAGGTGGAATGAGTCAATCATGTTAACATCTTTTAAATCTACTGTTGCAGCTTCATAAGCTATATTTAATGGGTGCTTTAAAGGTACATTCCAAACAGGGAAAGTCTCGAATTTCGAGTAACCAACAGCGTTTCCTCTTTTGTTTTCATGATAAAGTTGGCTTAAACAAGTAGCTAATTTTCCGCTTCCAGGTCCTGGAGCAGTAACAACAACAATTGGCTTAGTTGTTTCAATATAAGGATTTTTTCCGTATCCCTCTTCACTAACGATTGTATCTACATCAGTAGGATAACCTTTTGTAGCTCTGTGCTGATAAACTTTGATTCCTCTTCTCTCTAATTTTGTAATGAAAAGAGATGTAGATGGTTGGTCATCATATCTAGTGATAACAACACTATTTACTTCTAGTTCACGTTCTCTTAAATCATCAATTAATCTGAATACATCCATATCGTATGTAATACCAAAGTCTCCTCTGATTTTATTTCTTTCGATATCCCCTGCATAAACACAGATTATAACTTCAACTTTTTCTTTAAGTTTTTGAAGTAATTTAATTTTAGCATTTTCGTCGAATCCCGGTAAAACTCTTTTTGCATGTAAGTCAAATAACAGTTTACCACCAAACTCAAGATATAATTTGTCAAAATTATTAACTCTTTCTAGGATATATTTCGATTGTTCCTCTAGATATTTATTGTGATCAAAACCTATTTTCATGACTCACTCCTTCAATTTTTTTATATTCGTCAGAGCACTTCCTGACTCTATATCATAGCATGTTATAAAAAAAAAATCTAGCCGAAAAATATTTTTATATGATATAATCTGTAGAAATTTAAATATTTTGAGGGAGGATAAAATGAAAAAATTACCAATAATAATCGATTGTGATCCGGGGTGTGATGACACGATTGCATTACTTTTAGCTTTTGCTAACACAGCTTTAGACATAAGAGGTGTTACAGTTTCAGCGGGGAACGTACATATAAATAACACGACTGAAAATGCAAGAAAGTTAGTAGGAGCTTTTAGACCAGAAATAAAGGTTGCAAAAGGTTGTGAAAAACCTATGTTTAAAGTGATAGTTACAGCACCGGAAGTTCATGGAGAAACTGGACTTGGATCTGTAGTTATACCAGAGAGTGGAAAGCAGTTAGAAGAATTAAATGCAGTTGAGTTTTTAGCTAAGACTTTAAAAGAGAGCGATGAGAAAATAACTTTAGTTATAACTGGTCCAATGACAAATATAGCAGTATTTTTAATAGCTTATCCAGAATTAAAAGATAAAATAGAAAAGTTTGTAATCATGGGTGGATCAGCAATTGGTGGAAATGTTACTCCTGCTGCAGAGTTTAATATATATGTTGATGCTGAAGCAGCGGATATTGTTTTTAAATCTGGAGTAGAAATTGTACTTTGTCCATTAGATGTGACAATGAAAGCTTTTGTAACTGAAAACGAGTTAGAGGAGATAAAAGCGATAGGAGGATTTGCATCAGAAGTTGCATATGGAGCTATAAAGAATGCATTAGATTTCTATAAGGAGTTTTATAAAGTTTCAGAAGTTCCAATGCATGATCCATGTACAATAGCCTATCTTTTAAATCCTGAAATGTTTAAAGGAAAAGAGGTATTCTTAGGAACTGAATTAAGAGGGGAATTCACTTATGGTGAAACAATTATAGATTATCGTAATAAACTTGGAAAAGAAAAAAATGCATTAGTTTTAAATGAGATAGATAGAGAAGCTTTCGTAAATCTTATAAAAAAATCAGTAGAGACTTTAAAAGAAGTATAAATTTTTAAATATATACATAAAAAATGTTTAGAGGAGGTACTAGATGACGATAGAGTTATCAACGATTCAGACTATTGCAATGGCTGTTATTGTGTTGTATATAGGAAAATTTTTAAATCATACATTTAAATTTTTAAAGGAAAATTGTATTCCAGAGTCAGTAACAGGTGGGACAGCATTTTCAATAATAACATTTATTGGTTATAAAACAGGGCTGTTCAATTTCATATTTGAGGATTCACTAAGAAGCCTTTTTATGATTGCCTTCTTTACAACAATTGGATACTCAGCAAGTTTAAAATTATTGAAAAAAGCTGGAATGCCAGTATTTATGTTTTTAATAGCTTCTGTAGGATTAGCAATAGCTCAAAATATATTGGGAGTTGGATTAGCAGGAGTTTTAAAGTTAAATCCTTTGATAGGATTAGCAACAGGGTCTATGTCAACAACGGGTGGTCCTGGAACAGCAGGGGCATTTGCACCGATACTTGAAAGCTATGGAGCAGAGGGCGCTACGGTTGTAGCAATGGCAACAGCAACCTATGCTTTAATTGTTGGGAGCTTGATTTCAGGACCATTAGCGAATAGATTGATAAAAAAGCATAATTTATTAGAAAAAAGAGAGACAGGTGAAGTTTACGATTCAGAGAACAAGAAAAACACACCTTTAGATCCAAAACATATTTCAACAGCTTCTTTCCAAATAATAATAGCAATGGGTGTTGGAAGTTTAATTTCAAACTTTTTATCTGGAGCTGGTATAGTTTTACCATCTTATATAGGAGCTATGTTTGCAGCAGCAATAATCAGAAATATCTCTGATTTTAGTGGGATATATGATGTCCATTTAGATATTATAAATATTATTGGAGGATTTACACTTACAATATTTTTATCAATGACTCTTATGACATTTAAGCTTTGGGAACTTGAAGGCTTAGCTCTTCCTTTAGTCATAATGTTAGTAGCTCAAACTGCTCTAATTGGAGTTTTCACTTATTTTATAACTTTCAGATTGACTGGAAAAGATTATGATGCAGTTGTTATCACAAGTGGTCACTGTGGATGTGGATTTGGAACGACACCGAAAGCTTTAGCAAATATGGAAGCTTTAACAGATAAATATTTCCCATCACCAAAGGCATTTTTCGTAATTCCTATAGTTGGAGGATTATTTATAGATTTCTTTAATGCAGGAATAATAACACTGTTTATGAATATACTTCGTTAATTTGTTATATTTAAAATTAGGCATTAAATTAAAATATAAAATATGTTATAATCTTTAGAGAAAGTTTTAAGGAGGTTAGCATGTTAAAAATATTTAACGATAGAGTTTATGGTTTAGATGAAAGTTTAATAGCGAGTGGATATCCTATGATAGCTGAGTCGATAGAGGAGTGGGATGAAACTCTAAGTTTGGAAGAAAAAGATTATAAAAGAGCTGGGAAATTAGGAAATGTACCAACTGGAACAGGGCATGATAACTTCTTAAAAGGAATTATAGTTCAGTTTGATATAACTTATCCAAACTACTGGACACCACAGTTCCAAAGATACCATTTTGCTGATATAGTTTCTTCAACTTCAAAAATGCATAGACTTACAAAGATGGATTTAAAAACTTCTTGTAATGAATATGTGGATGATGTTGTAATTGAAAATTTAAATAGATGGATTGAAATTTTCAACGCTTTTGAAAAAGATCAAAAAGAGGTTGAAGTAGATGGAAAAATCTATACTAAATATGAAATTTATATGAAGATAATATCTAATTGTCCAATGGGCTTAGAGCAAACTATGAGAGTAACGACATCTTACTTACAATTAAAAACAATCTATCTTCAAAGAAGATACCATAAGTTAAAAGAAGACTGGGGTAACTTCTGTGATTGGTGTTTAACACTTCCACATTTTGAAGAGTTTTGTTTAAAAGGAAATAAATAATAAAAGAGACCTTTTGCATAGTGTTAAACTTTGCTTTAAGGTCTCTTTTTCATAATCACTATTTACCTTCTACTTCTTAAAAGATAAACAAGAGATGGATATATTCCAGGATAATAAAGATTTTTTTGATAAGCTCTAACTTTTGTAAGAAGTAACATACAATAAAATCTTAAAAATAAACTGATTAAAAACATTAATTTTAAGCCAGCGTATGAATCTCCGAAAATTGTTATAGTTTTTCCTTGGAGAAAGTTGGCTAAATATCCTCCTAAAAAGGCACCAGTTAGGCCTAAAACACCTATAGAAAGAGAGTAGGCAGCTGTATAAGAGTCTCTGTCTGGAGATGATAACTCAAGTAGTAAACTAAAGACAGAAAGATTTATTGCTGACCATCCAATCGCAGTTCCAATAGCATCTAACATAATCAAACTATTTACAGTTTCTTTTGTCATTAAAAAATAGAATATAACAACATAAGTAGAAACTCCAATTCCAAAAGATAATAACTTTTTATAACCAATTCTTTCTACAAGTTTTCCATATATGAAGAAAGAAAAAATAGAAAGAATAGCGGTTAAAGATGTAGATAATCCTAAAATGTTATATGAAGCATTTAAATCTACAACCGCAAAATAGTAGAAATATGGTTTTGTGAATTCAATAGAAAAATTCCACATAGCTATAAAAGTTAAAAAATTAAGAAAATTTGAGTCTTTTAGAGGTTTTTTTATAGAAAACTCTCTTTGTTTTTCTGAAAAATCAGGAATCTCATGAAAATATAGTAAAATTAAAGTTGTGATTGCAGCGATTGCAATTATAAATGTAAGTAGAAGTATACTTGTTTTTCCAGGATTATAGTTTAAAGCTTTAGATACTATATAAGAGAAAAAAACTGTAGAGATAGATACAAGAGTAAATCTTTTAGAAAAGAAAAGCCCACGGTCCTCTTTTTTTATAATATCTCCAACAGAGCTAGTCCAAATTCCACTTAGAAAAGCAGAAAAAAAAGAATAGATAAAAACTATTCCTACGAGATAGCGATAGTCGGTTTTATCAAAAAGTACAATAAAAAAAAGAAAACACATAGGAATTCTTGCAGCAGCAGCGCTAAAAAGCATAGCTTGTTTTTTAGTTTTGAAAAATTTATAGTATGTTCCTAAAAAAATTTGAAGAAGTTGAAGTCCTAAAGGTAAGGTTGTGATAATAGATATCCAAAAGGGCTTGCATCCAAAATAAAGTGCCAAAGCAGTGAGTGCAAATCCTTGTATTCCTAAAGATAAGGTATTTGCACTCATTCCTTCAATAGTGATTAGAAACTTATTTTTGCTGTAAGAGTCACGAAACATAAAGATCATCCCCCATTTTAATAGAAACTTTTAAAAAGCTTTTTGTTTGTAAACTCATTTACCAAAAAAAAGTAGAAATCCTTTAAAAAAAATAATATTAAATATCTAAAATAAGTTCAACTGGACAGTGGTCAGAACCTAGAGTTTCAGTGTGAATATTAGCTTCTTTAATGTTTGCTTTTATTTTGTTAGAAACTACGAAATAATCTATTCTCCATCCTGCATTATTTTTTCTTGCACTGAATCTATATGACCACCATGAGTAGATATCTGTGGTATTTGGATGAAGGTATCTAAAGCTATCAACAAAACCACTTTCTAAAAGTTGAGTGAACTTTGCTCTCTCTTCATCAGTAAAACCAGCATTTTTTCTATTTGATTTTGGATTTTTTAAGTCTATTTCAGTGTGGGCAACATTTAAATCCCCACAAAGAACAACAGGTTTTTTAGAATCTAACTCTAAAAGATAATTTCTAAAGTCGTCTTCCCAAGTCATTCTATAATCAAGTCTTGCAAGCTCAGTTTGAGAGTTTGGAGTATAAACATTAACAAGGTAATAGTTTTCAAACTCTAGAGTAATAACTCTTCCCTCTTTATCGTGATGCTCTATTCCTATATCATAAGAAACAGAGATTGGTTTTTGTTTTGTAAAAATTGCTGTTCCAGAATATCCTTTTTTTTCAGCGTAGTTCCAATAGCAATTATAACCCTCAGGATTGAAATCAGTTTGTCCCTCTTGTAACTTTATTTCTTGTAGACAAAGAGCGTCAGCGTCAACTTCATTGAAGTATTCTAAAAAGTTTTTTTGAAGTACTGCTCTTAAACCATTTACATTCCAAGAAATTAATTTTTTCATAGTTTTCCTCCGTATATTTATTAAAAATTATCTACTGTAGATTATACCATAAATAAAAAAATATAAAAAAATAAAAAAGTTTGTTGACAATGTTTAAAAATTATGATACTATAATTATGTAGCGAGCGAGAGCGAGTTACAGAAATAAAATAGTTCGGAATATAGCGCAGTCCGGTAGCGCACCTGCCTTGGGAGCAGGGGGCCGCAAGTTCGAATCTTGCTATTCCGACCATGCAGGCTAATGGCTCAATTGGTAGAGCATCGGTCTCCAAAACCGAGGGTTGGGGGTTCGAGTCCCTCTTGGCCTGCCATTTCATTGCCTAGATAGCTCAGTTGGCTAGAGCACCCGGTTCATACCCGGGCGGTCGAAGGTTCGAATCCTTTTCTAGGCACCAATAGAAATTTAAACTCTGTAAAAAGAGTTTTTTTTATTTTTTGTAAAATAAAAAAGCCACTAAATTATATTTAGTAGCTAATTATTTAAAATAAGCTGAAGAATTATATCGTCTAACTTATCTTTATTTCTTTTTATAAATTCATGAGCGTCATCACAAAGCTTTTTTATATTCTCTTCTGATTTGTTATCTAACTCTAAAGATCCTTTATATAATCTAGGATTTATTCTATAGTAATTCCATTTATTTTTAGAAGAATCAAATATTTTTCTTAAAATAAAGTCATCCGTATTTGATTGGGCTGCAAATAGAATATCTATTATAGGCATAACCCATTTTGCCCCACCTTTTGTTTTTAGATGTTCATAGTTTTTATATCCCTCTTTATGCCCTGTTCCAAGCGATATTAAAATCATATCATCCGATCCAGGAAATGAAGGTTTATCCTCTTCTAAATGCTTTTTAAAGTCTATATTTCTAGCTTCAGCGTATGCTATAAGAGCTGGGTTATTAGCAAAAATACCACCATCTATACAATTGTATAGATCATTATTTAAAGAAATTAATTTTTTTGCATTGAAGTAAACCGGAGCTGAAGAAGTTGCAATAACAACATCTTTAAGTTTGAAATTTTTTAAAGGCTTTCTTTTAGCATTTAAACTATCAAAAAAAATCTCCTTAGCTCTAATAAGATCATAAGAAGTTGTCATAAAAGGTTTTGTAGTGTCGCTTAAGTTTATATCCCCGAAAAGAGACTCAGATAGCTCTTCTAAGGCTTTTGTGGAGTATTTAGGACGAAGGATTCCACCAAACGATGAAATCCTTCTAATTATATTTTTATTAAAAATTTTATCTCCACAATTTTTGTAAAGGTCTACAATTTCTGTAGCTGTATGGTATTTAGGTGATGTGTAGAGGGCTCCTAAAATCCCTCCGGTACTTGTTCCAACAATTAGGTCAAAGTATTCATGAAGAAATACCTTTCTATTAACTTTTTTAGAAATCTCATTTTCTAAATATTCACATATAATTGCAGGAACAATTCCTTTAACACCACCACCATCAATAGATAAAATTCTTAGTTTTTTCATAAGAATCACTATTTAATAAGAGGAGCTATAGCATTTTTGAATTGCCAGTTATGGTGCTCATCCCAGTCAATACTCCAAGTCATGAATCCTTTTACATTTTCATATCCTCTTCTTTGAATTTCTCTCCAAGCGTTAGTGAATACGTTCATATCATTGATAGCTCCAGTTCCTGCAGCTCCAACTCCAGCTGGTAATCCAATTGCTAATATCTCTTCAGGGATTGGTCCAATTGGGAATAGTTGAGCGTAAGCTCCGCCCCAAGCAGGTCCATCATGTCCTTTGATTAAAGCTTCAGTAAACTCAGGAATGAATTTAGCTTGATCATTACACATTACAGCGTTTCCACTTCCATCAAATGGATAAATTCCAGTTCCAGGTGCATTGTAGAATTGAGGGTGAATTGTTGTTATTAAATGCTTAGTTTGAGTTATTAAATCAGCATATAATCTTCCAAATCCTTCACTTATTAAGTATGCAACTTCTGGAGCCATTGAGTATACGAAGTTAGGATCTTTAGCTCTGAAGTATTCAACAATCTCTTGAATTGCATCTACAACATATTTAGTTCCATTTTGAGCACTTTGCCCTTCTAAGTCAACGTCAAATCCGTTGAATCCAAACTCTTCAATAATTCTAATTACACCATCTACGAATACCTTTTTATCGTTTTCAGATCCTAAATGGAATACTCCATTTTGTCCTCCAACAGCAATTATAACGTTGTGACCTTTTGCTTTCATTCTAGCAACTTTTTGTACAAACTCGCTTCTTGTAACTTTTCCATCAGCTTCAGGGTTGAATTGAGGAGTTAAATAGTCGTTTGAGTGCTCGATGAATGAAACAACGATTGTGTCATATTCAGATGGAACAGCTTCTAAGTCGATGTATTTAGTTACACCTGAGTTTCCATTCCAAGATGACCAGTAACCAATAAGAGATTTCTTAGAAGTTCCTGTAGATTCTTTTTTTAGAGTTAATGTATTTGTTGTGAAGTAAGTTACAGAAGTTTCTCCAATTCCAGCAAATACTAATTGAACTTCATTGTTCCCAGTTAATAGAGGTAAAGTTGATACCGCAATATTTACATTTAACATTGAAGATCTTCTTGTTAACTCTACAGGTTTTAATGATGTTTTAAATCCATTTACATATATAGCATATTCAGAATGAATATTTATATGAGGAACAGAAACAGTTCCTAAAACAGTAGTTTCCTCTCCGTTTAGGTAAATCGTTCCAACTTCAGTTGACCCTAAGATAGGAAGTCTATCAGGGAATGCAACTGTTGGAGTTTCTGGATCAGGATTAGGTTCTGGGTCAGGAGTAGTTCCACCACCGATAACCTCTCCGTTAATCATAAGAGTAACTGGGTTACCATTTAAAGTAGCGTTTGCAGCAATATTACTGTCGAATGGAGCTCCATTTCCATTTATTCCATCTATTTTAAAGCTGCTGTTTGGTCCTAAGTTAAAATTAGGTGCTCCAGACCAGTCAGTTCCAGAAGTTATAACTATTCTATTTCCAACTTTAGAAGCATTGATTTGCCATTGAGAAAGGCTTGATGCAGGAGAATCAAAACTTAATTCCCAGTTTCCAGCAAAGTTCTCATCGCTATGAGAGATTAGCTCTAAGTTAGCGCTGAATCCAGTTCCCCAAGATTGACTTGAAGTAAGTTTTAACGTTGCAATAGCCTCAGTTGATGGTGGAGGAACAATAACGTCATCCTCTATCTTTGCAGTATTTGAATACTTAACGCTCTGCTCTAAAGAGTTAGCTCCTGTGTATGAGAATATAGCTTCTACAATATAATCTCCAGCAGTTAAAACACTGTTGAATGTAACAGGTGTAGTCGGTATAGTTGTAGTTCTTTGCTCG
Source organism: Cetobacterium sp. UBA6069 (assembly GCA_002428805.1). Taxonomy (GTDB): domain Bacteria; phylum Fusobacteriota; class Fusobacteriia; order Fusobacteriales; family Fusobacteriaceae; genus Cetobacterium_A. The sequence goes on along the minus strand of DIXX01000078.1, from coordinate 6,481 downwards.
ATAGTATTTCTAACAGAAGTCTTTAGGTTATAAGTAACCTGAGTAAGTCTACCTTGAACATCAGAAATTGATTGAGAAACAACAGTAGCTTTTTTGTTAGATGTAGTTAATAGAACATTTCCAATAGTTGGAAGGATAACTTCAGGTTCCACAGGTGGCTCAGGGTCTACAGGTG
>DIXX01000078.1:0-6120 GCA_002428805.1 Cetobacterium sp. UBA6069 | reverse complement strand
CAGGTGGCTCAGGGTCTACAGGTGGTTCTGGAGTTTCAATTTCGATATCTAAATCAAAAATTGATTTTTCAACAGTAGATAAAATCTCTTTAACTTCGAAGAAGTAAATAATAGAAGATTCCATATTTAAGCTGTTCATTTTATTTTTTAGTTCAATTAATTGTATGCTTAAAGCTTCAAGTTCATCACTAGAATCAACAAACCTTTTTTTTAGGTTGTTGTAGTGGTTTAAAACATTTGAAAAATGCGATTTAATGCTTTGTATTTCTAAAGTATTCATTACACACTCCTTGTTTAAAAAATTATAATGCAGTTTCTTTCCATGCTTCATTTGATGTAGGAGGGTTATCCCAAGCAGAAACATACCAACCGTTTAAATAGTACTTTCCTTCGTAATATACTTTTGTATTTCCGTTTGGATAAGATAATGATTGATGCCAAACAGGAACACCGTTATGAACTCCACAATCTTTTGAAGGCACAAGATTGTTTATGTTAGGGTTAATGTTGTTATAAACTTGGAAGGCTTTTGAGAAAGCTAATTCCTCTTGTGTTAGTCCTGTAGAGTCAGGACCGTTAGGTTCAGAACCGTTATTTGCTTTATCTCTGTTAGCAGACCAGAATGTGATCATACCAACATTTTTTGTTTTACAGAACTCTAAAACTGGAGAAACATCTTCTAAATAGAATGTGTTTACAGCACCAGTATCATTTATACCTATCTCAGGACAGATACCAACCATAGCCCAAAGCTCATCATCAGTTTTAATAATTCCGTTATTGTTGTAAAGAGTTCTTAATTGAGAATGTAGGTTTGTCATAGCAGATATAGATTGGTCAGCCATGTTTCCAGCATAAGCTGATCCATAGCACATAGCCATAACATTTACTCCTTCAATTTCTACTCCTTTTTTGATAGCATCATCTAAAAGAAGTAATTCGTTTTGGTTTAATCCATAAGGCATTACCGGAAGAGTGAACCAAATTCCAACGTATCTTCCTTCAGCTTTTAATTCATCTTGTAAAAGTCTTATAGCTTCGTGATTTCTTTTGTTAGCATCACAAGTTTCATTTCCAGAAATGCTATTATGCTCCATATCGAAATCGACTCTGCTTAAATTCCAGTTGTTGATGATTGACTTATATTTATTTTTTAAATCTGAGATGTCAGTTATAACTTCATTTAAGTAAGGTCCGTTAAGTCCTCCAAATGATATACAAACGTCTCCACCCATAGATCTAAGTCTTTCAATATCTTGCATAAGACCAGCGTTTGTTCCTTTGTTTCCAGGTAAATTTAGGTTTCCTGCCCAAGCTGGATTTTTGTTAGAATCAGCAGTTATAAATCCTAAGTTATAGAACTGTACACCAGTTACTTTAGATTTATCAGCAAAAGCAAACTTAAAATTTACATCATCTCTCGCAGCGTCAACAAATGGAGCGAAGATTGCTCTTGGCCACTTTGTTACTGGAGTTGGATTGGGTTCTGGATTAGGCTCTGGATCAGGATTAGGTTCTACTACACCACCGTTTATATTGATAATGTTAGAGTCTAATAAAATCGCTCCAGTTTTTGATCCAAGATCATATTTACAGTTACAATTAAAGAAATAGTTTCCTTCGTTAACCGCTGAGAATTCAATATGATCAAACGGATTGTTTTTTACAACAGTTTCAACTATTAAATTATTTGTGTTTTTTAAAGTATAGATAACTTCAGTGATAGCTGAATCAGTATCTACAATTTTAGTTAATAGTCCTTTTGGAGTATTTCCAAAATTAGTTAAAGCAGCACAACAAATGCTTGGAATCTCTTTATCTATTACTTGAACTGTAACAGTATTAGATGTAATTGTTTTACTAGATGTAGCTCCATCTAGAATATCGTAGTAATAAGTAGCTACAAAGTAGAAGTTACCAGCTTCTCTAAAGTTGAAATCAACATTGAATAGAGACTCAGGATAACTAATTCTAGCTACTTCAGTAGAGGCCATTCCAATTACTTTGTACAATCTGTATTCGATATTATTTAATCTTATTTCAGGATCAACAATATCTTTTAGAGTTCCAATAAGAGTAACCCCAGTATCTTGTAATAAAGCTGTTTTTATTTCAGGTATAATAATTTCAGGAACTTCAGGCTCAGGAAGTTCTGGTTCTGTTCCTTCGATGATGTGCTCTAAATCAAAAATCATCTTTTCAACATCGTAAGCTAAAGCTTTTATTTCATAAAATTCATTAATGCTATTAGCACTGTTTAAATTGTTTGATAGATTAACCAAAGCATCTAATTTATCTTTTGTTATATTGTATTCTGGATTTGTTGAAACAATATCCATAATCAAATTCATGCTTGTTTGAAGAGTTTTAAATTTATCAAACAGAGATGAAATTTTAGTTTTTAAGTCACTAACTTGAAAATCTAGTTCGTTATTTGAGTTCAAAATAAAAAACCTCCTAGTTTTTAATCTTAGAATAGTTTTAATTCATAATAATTTTATAATTCTATATAATTTTAAATTTTTAATTCTTGTTTTTTCAATAAAAAGAAATAAAACTTCAAAAATATTTAATCTTAATGATAAGTTAATCTATATTAGCATAACTAGAATGAAATTTCAAATCAAAAAAAAATTTTATTAAATAAAAGGTTGTATATTTTTTTTTATAAAGTTAATGAATTGAATGGTTTGTGAAGGTTTTTAAAAAAAAATTTAAAAATATAGTTGATTATTTTTGATAAAAACTGTATTATGTTTTCATAAAAGTTTAAATGAACTTAAATAAAAAATAAAGAAAAAATATGAAAATATAATTCAAAGTATAACGAAAAAATTGAGTAATACTTGAAAACTATATAATTAAAAATGATGATAAGTAAAAATAATGTAGTATTTTAAGATATTTTTTACGATGAAAGGAGATAGTATGTTCTTTAATAAAAAAACTAAAGAGCTAAAGAAAGAGATTGCCAATCTAATTGCTATAAATAAGGAATATGAAGAAAAATGTGAGTATTACCAAGAGAAATATTTACAAATAAAGACAGAATATGTTGAAGCTCTGAAAAGAAACGAAAACTTTAATAATGCATTTAGAGAAAGCTTTTCAGAATTATCTTCAAAATTAATATCAGTTGAGATTACACTTTCTAAGTTAGAGGAAAAAAGCACGGACTTTACAAGAACGGAAGCTTTAGTAAGAAGATTCCAAGAGCTTGAAAATGATTTGATTAAGTTATCTAAAGAGATTTCAAGATTATCTACATTTTTAGAAAAACACACAGATTTTAATAAAGAAACATCGACTTATCAAGCAAATCTTGAACAGTCATATAAAATGTTTAAATAAAAAATTTACTGATGGAGGATAAAGTTACAAATGAAAAGAATGAATAATGATTTATTTCCTATTGTAGATAGAGAACAAGAATTTCAAAAAATATATAATAACACAATAGAGAAGGTTAATTACATAAATGCAAAATACTCAGAGACTCACAACGGAGTAGAGTGTGAAGAGTTAGATTCACTAATTGAACAAATGAATAACTTTGTTTTAAACTTAACTAGAGTTACAAAGTTAGAGGAGTACTTATCTTTCAAGCTATTAGTTCAAAAGATTTTAAGACTATTAGGAGAGTGTGATCACGATGGTGTTATCCCTCCAATAGAGCCTGAATTAGAGCCAGTTGTAATAAAAGCTATTTTACAAAACTTAAATAAAAAGTTAGTAGGAGAGTTATTAACTGCTGAAAACGACTACTTAATAACTTCTGTAGAGTATGAATTATACAAAAATAATACAAGAGTAGAAAAAGTAACTACAAACTCTGCATCAGTTACAGCAAACTTTACATCAACTGAGCCAGGAAGCTACCACTTCTTAGCTAAGTACTACTGGGCAGATAAGTTCAAGCAAATCATGTCAAACACAGTAGTAATCGAAGAAGAGGTTGTTGTTCCACCACCAGTAGATGGAGAGTTCCCAGCAACTTTACCATACTCAAACTTATGGGCACATACTGTAAACAGTAACGGAAACTATGAAATAACATTAAACAATACTTGGGGAATTATCGATAGCAGATTAGCTGTTTATTTAGATGGTCAACTTTCAGAGGTATTAGATACAACTTATACTGCAGGAAACAAAGGATCAGCTAAAAATGTTGTATCAACTTCTAAGTTCCCATCAAATAAGGATTTAAAGTTTGTTTATAAAGTTACTTATGTAAGAGATGAAAAGACAAATGATAAAGTTGTAGTTTACTATAAGAGTACAACTGGAAATATTGAAATTGCAACTCCAGATGGAGGAGTAAAATACTGTAACTACCCAGAGTGGAACCCAGAAATTGAATATGGATCAGCAACTGGTAAAATTGTATTCTACCAAGGATTCCATTTCAAACACAGTGGATGGGCTTCAAAAGGAGATTCTCCTAAAACAAACGGTGACTGGTCACCTTGGACAATGTTATCTACTTCAGAAGAAGCAGCTATTAACTGTCCAGGAAACCACATGATGGATTCAGCAGGAACAGCACCTAATGCACATTTAGAGCCAATGGATATAACTAAAGTAGAAGGTTTAGGAACTCCTATGGAAAAAATGCACATAACTTATACTCCAGAGTGGGGGAAATGGGGAGGAAGAAAATATACTCCAAAAATTTCTCCATGGAACAAAATCTCTCATATGCAATATGCATTCGTAGATGTAATTCCTGATTACACTGGAAATTTCTTCACAGATAAAGATGATATATCTCATTTAAAGAGATCAGCAGCAGATGCTCCAATTGGAACAAGCTTAAAGGTATCTCCAAATATATTTGATCCAGGTGCAGCGTTCTCAGCTTATGGTGGAACAAATGCATTTATGACTGAGTATAACGAAATGTCTAGAAAATATCCATATGTTAAGCCAATCGCTTCATTAGGAGGATGGTCAAGATCAGCATTCTTTAGAGATGCAGCTCAACCAAACAATATAGCACACTTCGTACAAAGATGTATTGACTTTATTAGAGAGTTCAATATGGTTGGAATAGATATCGACTGGGAATTCCCTTGTAACAGAAGAGATGGAGATTTAGTAGATAGTCCAAACGATTTAGGATCTCCAAGAGCAGCAGATGATGAAGAGTTCTTATTCACAAACTTAATGCAAGCGTTAAGAGTTGCATTAGATAAAGCTGGAGAAGAGGATGGAAAATACTACTTCTTATCATGTGCTATCGTATCAGGAAAGAATCATATATTAAAGAGTGGAATCGGAGTATGGCATCCAACTTGTGACTTCATTAGTTACATGACTTATGATGTACATGGAGCGTTTGATTCAATAACAAACCACCAATCATACTTATTCCAAAATCCATCTGAGCCATCAGTAGAAACAAATCCAAATGGAAATGCTATGGCAATAAGCGATTTAATAAAGTTTGTAACAACAACTTATGGAGTACCTGTTAATAAGATAACAATAGGAACACCATTCTATTCAAGAGGTTGGTCAGGAATCTTCAAGCCAACATCAGGATGGCCAACAAGCATGCCAGGATTATTTGTTGAAACAAATATTGATGCTGCAAGCAATGGAACTAAAGGATGTTCAGCTCCAGGAACAATGGATGGAGGAAGAGGAGCAGGAGTTTTACCTCTACACCACTTAAATAAATTAATAAAAGGTGAAAATGTATCTGTAAGAACACTAGATATGAATGGACCGGCTAATCCTCATGCAGGAACAACTCTAATCGGAGCAGACTTCAACTACTACTATGATGAAGCAGCACAAGTTCCTTACTTATACAATGAGAAAGCAGGAATCTTCTATACATTTGAAGATGAGAGATCAGCAGAAACTAAGTGTCAATGGATAATTGATAACAACTTAGCGGGAGTAATCTCGTGGGATATCGCAATGGATGACTACGGAATCGATATGCACGGTTCGTCAGCTACATCAGCTTACCCATCATTATATCAAGCAGATCACTTATTAACATCAGTAATATTTGATAAATTTAAAGCAAACTCTTTAAGATTAAACTACTTAAACAGACTTGCTAGAAGATAATATATAAAACTAAGAAAGGGGAGGTAACTCCCC
>DIXX01000091.1:1851-8435 GCA_002428805.1 Cetobacterium sp. UBA6069 | reverse complement strand
GCTTCTCTAAAAGTTTCTTCTTTCTCGAGATATCTCCACCGTAACATTTAGCAAGAACGTTCTTTCTATATGCTTTGATAGTTTCTCTAGCTATAATCTTAGCTCCTAAAGCAGCTTGAATAGGTACTTCGAACTGTTGTCTAGGAATAATCTCTTTTAACTTTTCACAGATTGCTCTTCCTCTAGAAGCTGCATGGTCAGTATGAGCGATGAACGAGAACGCATCCACAGGGTTTCCAGAAACAAGAATATCAACTTTAACAAGTGAAGCTTCTTTATATCCTATCATCTCATATTCAAATGATGCATATCCTTTTGTTCTTGATTTTAATTTATCGTAGAAATCAATTACAATTTCAGCTAACGGTAACTCGTAGATTACCATAGTTCTATTATCATCAATATATTTCATATCGATATATGTTCCTCTTTTTTCTTGGCAAAGTTCCATAACGTTTCCAACATAATCTTTAGGAGTAAGAATACTTCCTTTTATGTATGGTTCTTCGATTATAAACTTAGATTTTCCACCTTCTGGGAAATCACAAGGGTTATCGATAACGTAAGTTTCTTTAGCTTCTGGAGTGATTCTGTACTCAACTGATGGAGATGTAGAGATTAAATCTATATCATACTCTCTTCTAAGTCTTTCAACAATTATTTCCATGTGTAATAGTCCTAAGAATCCACATCTAAATCCAAATCCTAGAGCTAAAGATGTTTCAGGAACGAATGTTAATGAAGCATCATTTAATTGAAGTTTTTCTAAAGCTTCTCTTAAATCTTCATAATCATCAGTAGATAAAGGATATAATCCAGCAAATACCATTGATTGAGCTGGTCTAAACCCTTCTAATGGCTCAAGACAAGGTCTTTTAGCGTGAGTTATAGTATCTCCAACTTGCGTATCTTGAATTGTCTTAATACCAGTTATGATATATCCAACTGATCCAGAGCTTAATTCAGGTTGTTCTTTCTTAGTAGGAGCGAAGATTCCACACTCAAGAATGTCAAACTCTTTTCCAGTTGACCAAATTTTGATTTTGTCACCTTTTTTGATACATCCATCAAGAACTTTAACATAAGTTATAACTCCACGGTAGTCATCAAATAGTGAATCGAAGATCATAGCTTTTAATGGAGCTTCTTCGTCAAATGTAGGAGCTGGAACTCTCTCTACGATTGCCTCTAATAAATCATCAATACCAATACCAGCTTTAGCTGAAACTAAAACTGCATCGTCAGCAGGTAATCCAATAATATCCTCAATTTCATTTTTTACCTTATCTACATCAGCAGCAGGTAAGTCAATCTTGTTGATAACAGGTACGATATCAAGATTGTTTTCTAATGCTAAGTAAACGTTAGCAAGAGTTTGAGCCTCAACACCTTGAGCAGCATCTACAACAAGTAGTGCTCCTTCACATGCTGATAAAGAACGAGATACCTCGTATATAAAGTCAACGTGACCTGGAGTATCAATTAAGTTTAATTCATAATCATTACCATCTTTTGCTTTATAATTTAAAGTAACCGCTTGAGCTTTTATAGTAATTCCTTTTTCTCTTTCTAGCTCCATAGAGTCTAGTAGCTGTTCTTTCATTTCTCTCTCAGTAACTGTTCCAGTAGCTTGAAGTAGTCTATCAGCTACAGTAGATTTACCGTGATCTATATGTGCTATAATTGAAAAGTTTCTTTTAAATTTTTGTAACACAATATCCTCCTCTAAATATATTTCTTCACACTATATTATAAAAGAATTATCAAAAAAAATCAATCTAAATTAAATTATAGCTTGACTTTATAAAGGATTTTGGAATATTATTAAAGTACATTAAAAAAATTAAGGGGGATTATAAAAAATGATCTTTGGACAATTAAATGAATTGAAGTTTTATAAGGGAATTTCAAGTGGATTAGATGCAGCAATTGAAGCTATTGAGAATGGAAGTTATAAAAATGGGGTTGTAGGAAAAAATGAAATAGATGGCGATAATGTATTTTTTAACCTTCAAGAGTGTAAGACAAAAGTTTTGGAAGAGTGTTTCTTTGAATGTCACAAAAAATATATTGATATACATGTTGTAATTGAAGGAGAAGAAGGAATCGGATATTCATTAAAAGATTCGTTAAAAGAGAAAAGCGAGTTTAATGAAGAATCAGATTTTGGAGTTTTAGAAGGAGAAGAGGAGTACAGAATGAATATGACTAAGGATAATTTCTTAGTAGTTTTCCCTGATGAGCCTCATATGCCGTTAATCGCAAAAAATAATGAACCAACAGAATTAAAGAAAGTAGTATTTAAAATAAAATACTAAGAAGAAGAGAGGCAAATGGAAATAATTAACAAAAAACTGTTTTTATGGATTAGTTTATTAGCACTTTTAGGTGGAGGGATGAATGCTTTTGCAATATTGCAATTCTCTTTAACTGCTAGCCATATTACAGGAAGTGTAACTAGAATCTCTACAGACTTGGCTTATTCAAATATACCTCAACTGAAAATAATGCTGGGCCTAGTGTCTTCGTTCTTTAGTGGAGCTATAGTTTCTGGTATTATGATCGGATCAGGTAGAGACTTTGAATTTAGAAAAAGATATGGAGATACTTTTATATTTATAGGTATTTTATTAAAAGTTATAGATATATATTTTTATAATAAAATGATATTTGTATTTATTCTTGCTTTTTCTTTAGGATTACAAAATGGTCTATTTATACGTTATAAAGGAATGGTAATTAGAACTACTCATATGACAGGAACAGTAACTGATTTAGGGGTCGTGATTGGACACTATTTAAGAGGTAATAGAGAGATTGTGTGGAAGATGAAATATTATGCAATAAATATACTCTCATTTATAACTGGAGGTTTATTAGTAGGTTTGGGATTGAAATATTGTGGTAGAAACGTATTGAATTATATGTCTTTAGCATATATTTTAAGTGGTATTTACTATTTTTTATTAAGAGATAGATATTATAAAACGAAAAGGTAGGAGAAAAAAATGGAGAGATATTTTATAACAGAAGAAGAGAAAAAAGAGGTAATTGAAAAATATCCAACTCTTGAGTGTGAAAACTCAATAGGAATGATGATAGAGGATTACATGTCGATAAAGTGTAAAGTTTTAACAGGAACTTGTACTTATAGATCTGGATCAAAAAATGAGTATAAAAACTGTAGGTTATTAAATAAATAGTAATATATACAAACTGAGGTGAAGAGATGGATATAAGAACTCTATATTCTGCAGGAATGAATTTTGATGCTTTTATGGGAACTGGAATTAAAAGTGAAAGAGATAGAATTCCTAAAAATTACTCGAGAATTGAGATGAGTGAAGAAGAAGTTAATATTGTAAAAAATATTGAAAAGAAAATAAACTTTTTAGTAGCAGGAGAGCCTTGGTGCATGGATTTCCAATTGAATGTTACAGTCTTAAAAAAATTCTGTGAGCTAAATAGCAATTTTGATATGGCTATAATCACTAAAGCTAGAGGAGAAAAATTTCTAAAGCCTTTAATGGAAATAGATGAATTCAAAGTTCCATTTATTGTTCCATTATCTGAAGAGTATGAAGTTTGTGGAGATATCTTTGTAGAGAGACCAAAAGAGGTTAAAAAACATATCTATGAAGATGTAAAAATGGATTATTTAAAAGGACAGTATTTAAAATATACAGTAAAAGACTTAATAGAGATGATAACAAAAAAGTAGATGCTAATTAGCATCTACTTTTTTCATATTTTCATAGTAATTTCTCATACTTGCTTTATTATAATCAAAATTTTGAATTCTTTTATTGATTCCAATTCCATCAATCTTATAAACTAAAGGAACGATAGGATTATCTTTTAAAATAATCTCTTGAATCTCTTTGTAGTATATTTTTCTTTTCTCTGGATCAATTGTAGAACGAGCAAAATCAATCTTAGTATCTAAATCAGAGTTATTATAAAACGAACGATTTCCTTCGGCTCCAATAGAGTTAGAGTGGAAAAGAGTCGTTACAACAGTATCTATATCACTTACTCCTAAAATCCAAGTTGTAAGTAAGATGTCGTGTGCTCCCTCTGAAGTTCTTTTTAAAAAAGTTCCCCATTCAACAATTTCAATAGTTGATTCAATTCCAATCTCCTTTAAATTAGCTTGAATAATTTGAGCTATTTGAACTCTTACAATATTTTCACTCGTCCAAATTTTAAGAGTTGGAATTTTCTTTTCAGATTTAACAATTTTTTTAGCGGCTTCAATATCTCTATTAAAAGCAGTTAAATCCTGCGAGCTCCCAAATATGTTGGGATTTATAGGTGAAGTTGCTACAGAGCCTCTTTGGAGGAAAATAGCGTCTAAGATACCCTCTTTATCAATAGCCATATGAATTGCTTTTCTTATATTCGGATTATCTAACCCTTCTTTTTGAACATTTAAAACCATTAACTCAGTTGTAGTTGTAGTCTTATGAAGTAAATTCAATTCAGGATTGCTTTCAACAATATTAAAATCGATAGGTGATATAGCATAGATGACATCAACTTCTCCAGTTTCAAGTGCTGCTAAACGACTAGTATTTTCAGTTATAATTTTAAATGTAAGTCCACTATTTTTAGGAGTACCTTTAAAGTAGTCTTTAAAACTAGACATTATAATTTTATCCCCATCTCCCCAGTTTGTAACCATATATGGTCCAGTTCCCAAAGGTTTTAAAGCTACATTGTTTCCAGCTTCAACGTATTTTTTATTCATAATTGCAGCTATAGGCAGTGTTAGATTTCCTAAAAATGGAGCAGAGGGCTCTTTTAAAGTTATAAGAACTTTATTATTTTCAGTTTTAGTAACCTTTTTGATATCTTTTAGAATAACTCTACTTCCAGGTTTTTGAAGCATTCTTTCTAAACTAAAAATAACATCATCGACAGTCATAATATCTCCATTGTGGAATTTAACATCCGTTCTAATAGAGAATAAAATTTCAGTTGGAGACAGATACTCGAATGATTCGGCTAATTCAGGAGTTGGAACGCCTCTATCATCAAGAGTTACTAAAGTATTAAAGATGTGCTCTGTTATACCTAAAGTAGGAAACTCATTGAAAGTATGAGGGTCTAAAGATTTAGGCTTTGAACCTTGAGCTACTATGATATTGTTTTTTTCATTTGAAAAAGTATTAGTATTAAAAAATAAAATATTTAAAGCAAATAATAAAGTGAAAAGTTTGATCATCAAATCCTCCCCTAAAGATTAAATAAAATTATTATTGTAAGATTCCTAAATGAAGATTATAGTAGAATCCTTTGTTGTTTATAAGTTCTTCGTGATTTCCTCTTTCAACAATCCCATCATCTGTTAAAACTACAATTGTATCTGCATTTTTAATAGTTGATAATCTATGTGCCACAACAATAGTCGTACGATTTTTAGAAAGTTCATCTAACGATTCTTGAATAAGTTGTTCTGTGATATTATCTAAAGCTGATGTGGCTTCATCTAAAATTAAAATTGGTGGATTTTTAAGGAAAATTCTACCAATTGCAATTCTTTGCTTTTGTCCACCAGAAAGTTTAACTCCTCTTTCGCCAACTTCACTATCATACCCATTTGGAAGAGTTTCTATAAAATCGTGAATATTAGCTTTTTTAGCAGCATCAATAATTTCCTCGTCAGTTGCATTAGGTTTTCCAATAACTAAGTTTTCTCTAATTGTTCCTGTAAATAGGAATGGATCTTGTTGTACAATTCCTATGTTTTGTCTTAGAGAGTCTATTTTAAAGTCGTAGATACTCTTTGAATCTATTTTAATATCTCCACTATTTATATCGTAGAATCTAGGAATTAAATTACATATTGTTGTTTTACCGCCACCTGATGGACCAACAAGAGCTAATTTTTCTCCAGCTTTAATATTTAAAGAGAAGTCTTTTAAAATATTTTTCTTATCGTGACTAAAGTAGATGTTTTCAAAAGAGATATTTCCTTTAACATTTTCTAATACAGTTGAGTTTGGTGAATCTTTTTCAACATCTTCATCTAGCATATCTTTAAAACGTTTAAATCCACTCATTCCATTTTGATACTGTTCAACAAAGCCAACTAACCTTTTTATAGGTTGGCTAAAAATTCTGATATAAAGTAGATAAGCTAAAAAGTCTCCAAAATTGATTTTACCTTGGTAAGTAAAAATTGCACCAAAGACCAATACAAGATAATCTAACATATCTGTAAAAAATGTCATACCTGAAACATATTCAGCCATAACTTTATAAGCTCCTTCACGAGCTTTTTTGAATTCGACATTACTTTTTTTAAATTTTTGAAGTTCTTCCTCTTTATTTACAAAAGCTTTTGACACTCTTATTCCACTTATGCTATTTTGTAAAGTTGAGTTGATGGCTCCAATTTTTTCACGTGTTTCTAAAAAAGCACTACTCATTTTTTGTTTTCTACTTAGTGTAAACCAAATAATAAATGGTATTACAGAAAAAACAATCAGTGTTAAGGTAACGTTGATATTTAATAGTAGGAAAAATGATCCTAAAATCATAATAATAGATATAAAAAGATCTTCAGGTCCGTGATGAGC
>DIXX01000091.1:0-1580 GCA_002428805.1 Cetobacterium sp. UBA6069 | reverse complement strand
GCTGTATTGTCAAAGTATTTTATGGGAAAATTTTGTAATTTTGTATAGACATCTCTTCTCATATCTCCTTGCATTCTAACTCCTACAACGTGCCCCCAATAGTTCATAAAGAAATTACAAAGAAGTTTGATTAGATAGATACCTAAAAGTGTCACTCCTAAGGTAACAATAGCTCTGTAATTTTTGTTTGGGATATAGTTGTTAACTGCAGCTCTACTCAGCATAGGATATATTAAATCACAGGCTGAAACTGTTATAGCGGCAAGTAAGTCTAAAAAAAACAGTTTTTTATAAGGTTTATAATAACTTATAAATTTTTTTAACATTTAAAACCTCCATTATTTAATAATATTATAATATAATTTTAAAAGAAAATATTGTAAAAGTCAAAGGATATTAAAATAATCCAGAATAAAAAAGAGCCCTATTGGACTCAGTCTGATTATAAACAGTTATATTCTTTTAGAATATTTAAAAAATATTCTACACCATGTATTAGAGATTCATTGCTAAAATCGAATTTATTGTTATGAAGAGAACATACATGACCATTATCCTCATCTTTAACACCAACAAGTGCTAGAAGTCCAGGAGTACCATTTTGAGAATAGAATGAGAAGTCTTCAGAGCCGCTCAAAGATATATCAGTATAAACATTTTTTTCTTTTAATGCATTTATGGCATGATTAAAAAGTTTTTTATCATTGATAACTGGAGGATAAAATGGTTCAAAATGCATGTTGATATCAACATCAAAAGCGGTTTCAAAACCAGAATTTATATTTTCCATTCTTTCTTTAATAAATGGAATTAAAGATATATTTTCGAGCCTAATTGTCCCAAGCATATTTACACTACCAGGAATAATATTACGAACAGTTCCAGCATTAAAAGCGCCTATAGTAAGTAAAAAATGTTCGTGTGATGGAATGTTTCTAGATTTTATAGATTGATAAGCTTCTATAAGTTTTGCTCCGACTAAAATAGAGTCAACTCCTTTATGTGGTTGAGCTCCATGGCACCCTTTTCCAGTTAAAGTGATATCTAGGTTGATATTTTGAAGGGAAACACATCCCGATTTCACTGCAAACTCCCCTACGTTAATCTCAGGATAAACATGAAGAGCAAAAATAGCTTCAATTTTTTTAGATTTATAATATTCATCAGCTACAACAAAACGAGCCCCACCTGCTCCCTCTTCTCCAGCTTGAAATATAAAAACTAAAGATTTTTTTAGTTGAGCACCATTCTTAATTGATTTTTTGATCTCTCCAATGAAAGTCAAAAGCATAGCAGTGTGTCCATCATGACCACATGCATGCATCATTCCGTGAATTTTAGATTTAAAAGGATTGCTGCTCTCTTCGGTTAGAGGCAAAGCATCAATATCTGCTCTAAAAGCTAAGCAAGATTCAGTGGCTCCAGGAATAAAAGCAACAGTACTAGTACCGATAGAATGATACTCTACTCCCTCGTTATCTAAAACCTTTCTAATATATTCAGAAGTTTTAAACTCTTGTAAAGCTATCTCAGGTATTGTATGAAGATAATTACGATGTTTGTTTAGATTGTTTAGCATA
>DIXX01000014.1 GCA_002428805.1 Cetobacterium sp. UBA6069 | reverse complement strand
ATTTGAAAAGAGAAGAGATGCTAAAAAGTAATTCTCAAGTCTAGTTTTTGATTGCGAATTGTTTGATAATCAAATTTTTGTGAAAAAAATGTATTTTTTTCAACCAAATTATCTTGACTTTTTTCATTATATTAGGTATATTACTTAGTATAAAGAAACATAAAAAATAGGAGGTATTTGGTTATGCATATAATAGATAAAGACACTTGTATTGGTTGTGGAGCTTGTGAAGGAACTTGTCCAGTATCAGCAATATCAGCTGACGCTAACGGGAAATATGAAATTGCAGAAGCTTGTGTAGATTGTGGAGCTTGCGCAGGAGTTTGCCCAGTATCAGCAATAACAGCATAGTTATAACTAGAGTTTAAAGCTTAGGTAAAACCTAAGCTTTATTTTTTTTTGATTTTTTTGTATACTTAAAGAAAAAGGATGGTGTTCTGATGAGTTTAAATAAAAGTCAAAAAGAAGCGGTTGAAACTATTGATGGACCACTATTAATAATAGCAGGACCCGGATCTGGAAAAACTAAAACACTTGTAGAGAGAATGGTTTATATGATAAAAGAAAAAAATATAAAACCAGAAGAGATTTTAATTTCAACTTTTACAGAAAGAGCAGCAAGAGAATTATCAACGAGAGTTATAAATAGATTAAAAGATGAAGAGTTTCATATAGAGGGAATGTATATTGGAACTCTTCATTCAATCTGTCTAAAAATTATAGATGAAAATATAGAGTTATCTAATTTAAAAAAGGGATATAGAATCTTAGATAATGTAGATCAAAAATTTTTTATATTTTCAAAATTAAAATACTTCAAAAATATAGACGGTTTTAAAAAGTTTTTTGAAAAAAAAGAGTATTTAACTAATTGGAAAATAGGAGAAACTTTAATAAAATGGTTCAATAAATTTAGTGAAGAAGGATTAGAGCTTCATGACGATAGTTTTTTATCGAAGGTATATAGGGAATATACAAAAATATTATTTGAAGAAAATGTTATTGATTTTTCAACTATTCAAAAAGAAGCTTTTAGAATTTTAAAAAATAACGAAACAGCTTTAAAAACTTTTACAAGTAAAATTCGATATATAATGATAGATGAATATCAAGATACAAATACAAT
This sequence comes from Cetobacterium sp. UBA6069, assembly GCA_002428805.1. Lineage (GTDB taxonomy): Bacteria > Fusobacteriota > Fusobacteriia > Fusobacteriales > Fusobacteriaceae > Cetobacterium_A. Next base: position 4,511 of record DIXX01000014.1, on the reverse strand, counting down.
TCAAGAAAAATTGATTTTTTTAATGGGTGGCGAAAATCAAAATATCTGTGTAGTTGGTGATGATGATCAGGGTATTTATAGATTTAGAGGTGCAACGATTAGAAATATTCTTCAGTTTGAAGAAAGAATAGGTAGAGAGTGTAAAGTTGTTAAACTAGAAGTTAACTATAGATCAGAAAAAGATATTGTTAGATTTTGTAAAGAGTGGATTCATAGCTTATATTGGGACAAGTTTAGACATTCGAAAGAGTTAATTGTTCCAGATGAAAAAAATCAAGATAGAACAAGGGTTGTAAAATTATCTGTAGAAGATTCAGAAAGTAAATGGCAAGAGAGAGTTGCTAATTTTTTAATATTTATGAAAAATTCTAAAAAAATTAATGATTTTAATCAAGTTGCATTTCTATTTAGATCTGTGAAAAACAAAAGGATTGTTTCACTAGCTCACTATTTAGAGTATAGAGGAATAGGAGTTTATTCTCCAAGGTCAAATCTCTTTTTCAATAGAGATGAGATTATAATGGTGATAGGAATTTATCTATATATTTTATCTAAGCCAGAAAGTAGAATTTATAATAATGAATATAAATTAGATATTTTAGATTACTATAAAAAATGTTTAAATATTGTAGAGAGAAAAATAAAAACTGACGAGATTTTTAGAGATGAAATAAATAGCTTGAAAGAGGAGTATATTTTAGAAAAAAATAATGGAGGTCTATTAGATCTTTATTATAAAATTATTGGATTGAGTTTATTTAAGGAAAGTTTTGAAAAAAAAGCAGAAGGTGTTTTAGAAAATAGAGAGCTTTATAATTTAGGAATATTTTCAAAGATAGTTCAAAAGGCAGATACTATATCTGGAGTTTTAAAAATAGACAATAGTAATATAATAAAAGTTGGAGACTATTTTTTCACAATGCATCTGAAGTTTTTAAAGCAAAATGGTGTAGATGAATATGAGGACATTAAAGAGTATGCACCAGAGGGAGCAGTCTCATTTTTAACTATCCACCAATCAAAAGGATTGGAATTTCCAATTGTTATAGTGGGTTCTTTAGAAAGTGTTCCCGAAGGAGATAGAGCTGAGGAAGAGGAGTTAGAAAAAATGTATATTCCTTATAACGATTTTGAACCAGATTATAGAATAAAAGATTTCGATTTTTGGAGACTTTATTATACTGCATTTTCTAGAGCAAAAAATCTTTTAGTTTTAACTGCGATTGAAAGTAATAAAGGAAAAAGAACTGTTCCATCCCTTCCCTTTAAAAGAGTGTATGAAAGTATTCCGGATATTCTTTCAGGCGATTTAAAGTTTCATGATTTAGAAATAGAGGTAACAAATAGCATAGATTTAAAAGAAAGTTACTCATATACAGGTGATCTATTAAAGTATAAAGAATGTCCATATAAATATAGATTAAATAAAATCTTAGATTTTCAGAATATACGAACCCTTGATAATTTCTACGGGACATTAGTGCACGAAACACTAGAGAGTATAAATAAATCTATTTTAAAAGAAAAAATTTTAGATGAAAAATTATTGTATGAAGAATATTTAGAGATTTATAAAACTATGAAAAAGAGAGATAACTTAACTTTAAGCAAAGATATTTTAGAAAATGGATTTTTACAAATATTGAATTATTATCGCAGTGAATTTGTAGAGAGAAAATTCTGTGATGTTGAAAAAAATATTTTTGTATTAAGAAAAGATTATACAGTTGAAGGAACAATCGATTTAATTATAGAAGAGGATAATGGATTAAAGATTATAGATTTTAAAACAGGTTCTGATGAATTAAAAGAAGAGGTTTTAGAAATATATAAAACTCAAATAAAGTTATATTGTTATTTATTGAGTAAAAATACAGAAAAAAAAGTTATAGGTGGAGAGATTTATTTTATAAAAAATAACAAAAGTTTGAAGGTTGAATATACTGAAGGTGATGAAGATAAAATTTTACAAGAGTTTGATACGATATCAAAACGAATAAAAAATAGGGAGTTTTCCGAAAAAAGTTCATCTAAAGAAAAATGTTTAAAATGTGAATTTAAAAATCACTGTTTTGGTATAAATATGATATAATAAAAATAAAAAATAAGGTGATAGAATGTATGTAGTGTTAAAAAAATCAGCTACATCTGGAGAAATTTTAGAGTTAAAAAGATTTATAGAAGCAACAGGACATGGTGCTTTAGAGATTCTAGATGGTGGTATAAAAAAAATAGGTATTATGGGAAAACAGGGAGGACTTACAAAAGAGAGTTTCAAAACTTTTGAAATAGTTCAAGATGTATTACAGATTGGAAAGCCCTTTAAATTTGTAAGTCGAGAGTTTAAAAATGAGGATACTGTAATTGAAATCAAAGGAAGAAAAATAGGAACGTCAGAGTTAGTTTTAATGGCTGGGCCTTGTTCGATAGAAGATAGAGAGATGATATTAGAGATTGCCAAAGTTGTAAAAGAAAATGGAGGGGAATACCTAAGAGGTGGAGCATTTAAACCAAGAACATCCCCTTATGATTTCCAAGGTTTAGGAGAAGAAGGGCTTAAATATATGAGAGAAGCTGCAGATACTTACAATCTTTTAATGGTAACAGAGGTAATGGATACAAGAGATATCGAATTAATATCAAAGTACACAGATGTTTTCCAAGTCGGAGCTAGAAATATGCAGAATTTCAGTTTATTAAAAGAGCTTGGAAAAACGAATAAACCTGTACTTTTAAAAAGAGGATTGAGTGGAACAGTAAGAGAGCTTTTAATGGCAGCAGAATATATAGTTGCGTTTGGAAATACAGAGATTATTCTTTGTGAAAGAGGAATAAGAACGTTTGAAACAGCGACTAGAAATACTGTAGATATAAACGGGATAGCTCTTTTAAAAGAGAAAACACATCTGCCTATAATTATAGATGCAAGTCACGGAACAGGAAAAAGGTCTCTAGTAGAACCTGTGACATTAGGATGTGTTTTAGCTGGAGCTGATGGAGCGATGGTAGAGATTCATAAGAATCCGTGTTGTGCTTTATCAGATGCAGATCAAACACTGAGCTTTGAAGCTTTTGAAGTACTTTGCAAAAAGTTAAAAAAGACATTAGAATTCAGAGAGAGTTTAAAATGTTTATAGATAAAAAACTGTATTGGGAGTTAGAGGAGTTTAAAGAGTTTAATTTAAAGGCGATTTATACAACAAAAACTTTTGGTGATGTTCGAAATGAAGAAGATAGAGAAAATATACTTAAAACTTTGAAAATAGAAAGTAAAAAAATCTATTCAGGTTATCAAACACATTCAGATAATATAGTAGTTATAGAAAAAGAAACTCAGGAATATTCTGAAGATACAGATGGTTTTTTAACAGATAGAGATGATGTTGTAATATTTACTAAATATGCAGATTGCTTGCCAATCTATTTTTTCGATAAAAAAAGTAAAGCTTATGGTTGTGTTCATTCTGGATGGATGGGTAGTTTTAAAAAGATAGGAATAAAAGCGATAGAGCTTTTACAAAAAAGGTTTAAAAGTGAAGTAGATGATATTGTTGTAGCTTTTGGAATAGGAATATCTCCTAAAAATTATGAAGTTTCAAAAGAGTTTTACGAAAAATTTAAACTGCAGTTTTCGGATAAGATATTAGAGAATGTATTCTCAAAAGAGGGAGATAAATATATTTTTGATAATCAAGAATTTAATTACAATTTGATGATAGAATTTGGAATAAAAAATAAAAATATTATAAAGAATCAACTTTGCACATTTGATGGCGATTTTCACTCTCACAGAAGAGAAAAAGAGCTATCTGGAAGAAATGGAGCTTATATATTTATTGACAATTATAGAAAATAGTGGTACAATAATTTGCTAATAAAATGCACATTGATTATTTCTAAACAAGGTGCCCTTATGGGATGTTTAGTTTTGAGATCAATGGAAGAAATAACCAAAATTAGGAGGAATTAAAAATGGCAGTAATTACTATGAAACAATTACTTGAAGCTGGAGTTCACTTCGGACACCAAGCTAAGAGATGGAACCCTAAGATGTCAAGATACATCTTCACAGAGAGAAACGGAATCCACGTAATCGATTTACACAAATCTTTAAAGAAAATTGAGGAAGCTTACGCTGTAATGAGAGATATCGCAGCTAACGGTGGAAAAGTTCTTTTCGTAGGAACTAAGAAACAAGCTCAAGAAGCTGTTAAAGATCAAGCTGAGAGATCAGGAATGTTCTACATCAACAACAGATGGTTAGGTGGAATGTTAACAAACTACAAAACTATCGCAACTAGAGTAGAAAGATTAAAAGAGTTAGAGAGAATGGAAGCTGATGGAACATTAGATACAGCTTACACTAAGAAAGAGGCTGCTAACTTCAGAAAAGAGTTAGTTAAACTTTCTAAGAACTTATCAGGAATCAAAGATATGAAAGAAGCTCCAGCTGCTATATTCGTAGTAGACGTTAAGAAAGAAACTCTAGCAGTAGTAGAAGCTGCTAAATT
>DIXX01000064.1:5631-7910 GCA_002428805.1 Cetobacterium sp. UBA6069 | reverse complement strand
AGAGGATAAATAAAATAAAAAAAAAAAAAAAAAAAAATTCTTTTTTTAAAGGGAGTAAAAAAAAACAGTAAAAGGAGTTGGGTACAGATTAGAAGAAAAGAGATAATTGCACTTTTTTTTATAGTAATGATAGAGATAGTATTTGTAACAACAAATATCTCTTTTTTATCAGCGCTATATAAAGATGGGGCAAAGAATGGATTAAAAGAAAATGTATTTATCATATCGAATTTAATAAAAGAGTATGAAAAAGAGGACTATCAACAGATTTTTGAAAATTCTGATATGAGATTTAATATAATAGCTTTAGATGGTAAAGTTATTTATGATTCGAGAAAATATAATGAAGAGGAAAAATTAGAAAATCATAGCAATAGAAAAGAAGTTTTAGAGGTTAGAGATATAGGTACAGGTTTTGATATTAGAAAAAGTAGTATCTCAGATGAAACTATGGCTTACTATGCGGTGAAAAGAATTAATAGAGAAGGAGAAAGAGTAGTTGTAAGAGTTTCGAAAAACTATGGTGAGACTTTAAAAATATTAAGATTAATTTTTATTGCAGAGCTATTATTTTTTACTTTTTTAAATTTTACAATTCACGCTTTTTATAAAAATTATTTAAAAAGAGATTTGTATAGAAAAATTGAGGTAATAGAGGATTTTTTAAAGGAGAAAGGAACCGGTGAAAATCTGTATTTTGAAAAAGATCCTTGGATATTAAATCTATGGGATGTTGTTCAAAAGTGGCAAAAGCAAAATTTAGAAAATATAATAAGTTTAAACAGAGAGAAAAGAATTCTTCATCAAATTATAACTTCGATAGATTCTTCAATCTGCTTATTTGATGAAAAATTAGGACTTATAATAAAGAATAGCAAATTTAATTATCTTTATGAAAAAGATAAAAGTAATTATCTCAATTTGATTAAAGATTTAGAAATAATTGATGTGATGAAAAAAGCAATAAACGAAAAGCAAAATCAAAAATCAGAAGTTTATATTTTGAGATTGAAAAGGTATTTTAGTGTGAATGTAAAATATTTAGAGCAGGATCAAAGGTATCTTTTATCAGTTAAGGATATTACTGCAACCAAGGGAATGATTGAAGTTCAAAAAACGTTTATAAGTAATGTGAGTCACGAGCTAAAAACTCCACTAACAAATATAAAAGGGTATGTAATAGCTTTAGAAGATGCTCCAGAGCCTTTAAGGATTCAATTTATAAAAACTATTAAAAATAATATTGATAAGCTAGAAAATATAATTATAGATTTTTTAAATATAAGTAAAATTGAAAGTTCAAATATAGTTAGCGTAGAAAAAGTTCCTGTAAGTAGAATGAAAGCAGAGTTACAAGCAGCACTTAATGAAAGAATAAAAAGTAGTGGCGCGAATATAACTTATAACTTGAATCTTTTGAATAAGGAAGATGAATTGAAAATCGATTTTGAAAAAGTTTTAACAATATTAAAAAATTTAGTAGAGAATGCCATAATTTATGGAGGGAATGAAACTCCTAAGATAGAGGTATCTATAATAGAAACTAAGAGTAGATATAAAATAGGTGTTAAAGATAATGGTGTTGGAATAGGGCCAGAAGAGATAGAAAAGATTTTTGAGAGGTTCTATAGAGTTGATAAAGCAAGAACAAGTAATAAGGCAGGGACAGGATTGGGGCTCTCTATTGTAAAAGAGTTGGTAGAGAGATGTGGAGGAAAAATAGATGTTATTTCTAAAGAGGGAAAAGGAACTATTTTTATATTTACAATCCTTAAATAAGATTTACAAATTAAAATTGGTATGCTATAGTAAATTAGAACAAAACAATCAAAAAAGGGGGATAAAATGGCTAAGTTAAGAAGTGTAGTGGTAGCACATGCAGCACAAATGAGTCAACAAATAGGAGGAGCTGTAGATATTTTTGGCTCTTTTGATAATATAATTCAACCGTTATTTCCTCATCCAATGATGAGATTATCAATAGTTTTAACTTTTGAGGAGATAACAAAACCTACAGTATTTGAAGTGAGATTAAATGGACCTGATGATGATCTTATATCTAGAGGAGAGTTAACTCCGATGGTAGATCCTTTAGGTGTAGGAAAAAAGATTGTAGATATTGATAAGTTTTTAGTTAAAACTAGAGGAAGATACACAATTGATGTATTTGAAAAAGAGGGAGAAGAGTTAAAGTTTATAAAAACAGAAACTTTATTTATTGCTGAATACCCACCTCAAAGAAGATTCTCTCCTGAGCAAGTAGAAGAGATTGCAAAAAA
>DIXX01000064.1:0-5354 GCA_002428805.1 Cetobacterium sp. UBA6069 | reverse complement strand
CCTATAAAATTACAGCATAATTTATTGAAAGACGCTCCTATTGAAGATGGATTCTTAGCAATACCAGAGAGTGACAAGTTAGAAATAGAAGGTCAAGAGATAGAATTAACAGGAGTTAGAAGACAGATTGAGTGGATGTTTGGAAATCCTATTCCTAAAGAAGAGGAAGCTACACCTGAAACAAATGAGTCTGAAGAAAAATAGTTACTTAGAGCTGCTTTTAAAGCAGCTTTTTTTATTTTTTTGAAAAAAGTATTTGACATAAAATAAAAAATATGATACTATTTCTTTGTACGGAAGGTTATCCTAATTGGTAAGGAACCGGTCTTGAAAACCGGCGTCGTAAGACTTCAGAGTTCGAGTCTCTGACCTTCCGCCATAAAGGATGGTGAAGTGGCAGAGTGGCCTAATGCACTCCCCTGCTAAGGGAGAGTACGGTTAATCCCGTACCGTGAGTTCAAATCTCACCTTCACCGCCATTATAAAGATAAGTTAAGGTAGAGTAACTACCTTTTTTTTATAACTAAAATAAGCATCCGTGGCTCAATTGGATAGAGCACCTGACTACGGATCAGGGGGTTAGGGGTTCGATTCCTCTCGGGTGCGCCATTTAAAACTAAAATTAAAAGACAGCATATGCTGTCTTTTTTTGTTTTCCTACTATATTATATATCTATTTTCTGTAAGCGTTTCCAGCTAATCCTACAGCAATTTTAGCAGCAGTAAGCTTCTCTCTAGCGATTGCTCTAGCTTTAGCAGCACCTTTAGCTAAAACCTCTTCAACGTACTCCATGTTATTAGCCAGCTCTTCTCTTTTTTCTCTAGCTTCTTTGAAATATTCAAGAATAGCATTTAAAAGTTCATTTTTTGCGTGACCATAACCGTAGTTTCCAGCAAGGAACTTGCTCTTCATCTCTTCTACTTGCTCCTTAGTTGCAAATAGCTCGTAAAGTTTTACAATGTTATTATCAGGGTTCTTAGGTTCTTCTAATGGAGTAGAATCAGTTACAATACTCATAACTTGTTTTTTTAACTCTTTTTTAGATGCGAACATATTAATTGTATTCCCATAAGATTTACTCATCTTTTGACCATCAGTTCCTGGGATAACAGCTAAACTTTCTAAGATTTGAGGCTCAGGAAGTTTAAATAATTCAACTTCATATTGTTGATTGAACTTTATAGCGATATCTCTAGCCATTTCTAAATGTTGCTTTTGATCCTTTCCAACAGGAACAACATCAGCATCATATAGTAAAATATCAGAAGCCATAAGAACAGGATAAGTTAATAAACCTGTATTTGGAGTGAAACCTTTTGCTACTTTATCTTTATACGAGTGACCTCTCTCTAAAAGACCAACAGGAGTAATGTTAGATAAAAGCCACATTAGTTCAACATGTTCTGGAACATCTGATTGCAAGAAAATTGTTGATTTTTCTGGATCAAGTCCTAGAGCTAAATAGTCTAAAACTATATTGTATGAGTTTTCTCTTAAAGATTTTGGGTCAGTAAGTGATGTCAACGAATGATAGTCAGCTATAAAGTAAAATCCTTCGTAGTTGTTTTGGTTTTCTATAAATTGTTTCATGGCACCGAAATAGTTACCTAAGTGTAAGATTCCACTTGGTTGGATACCAGATATACTTCTTTTCATAAGCACTCCTTTAAGTTTTAATATATTTTTATACAATTAAGTTTACATTATTTTTATAAATTTATCAATAAGAGAGGAAAAATCTTGTTAAAGTGAGAAAAATTAAATATAATTAAAAAAAAGATGGTGAGGTGAATTATGGAAAAAAATATATCAGAATTTAGAGAGATAATAAAAGAAAAAAGAATGATTGATTCGATGCTTGCGTTACTTCAGTGGGATTTGGAAACCCAAACACCAAAGGGTGGTTACAAATTACTCTCTGAAATGATAGGAGAATTGAGTTTGAAAAGTTATAATTTGACTACATCAAAAAAGATTTTAGAAGTTATTGAAAGTTTAAAAAAATATGAAGCAGAATTGGATGAGGTAACAAAAAAAGAGATAGAGTTATTAGAAGAGGAAATTTTAAAAATAAAGGTTATTCCAGCAGAGGAATACAAAGCTTATTCTGAGCTGACAGCTAAAGCACAAGGGATTTGGGAAGTTGCTCGTGAGAAAAATGATTTTGAAAGCTTTGCCCCTGTTTTAGAGGAGATTTTTAACTTTAACAAAAAATTTATTCAGTATAGAAATCTAGAAGGGGATATTTACTCTATTATATTAAATGATTATGAAAAAGGGATGAGTGTAGAAAAGTTGGACTCTTTTTTTGAGGAACTGAAAAACGAGATTGTTCCTTTATTGAAAGATATAAAATCTAGAGATCGAGAGTTTTCGAAAAAAATAAATTTTAAAGTTGAGAAGATTGAGCAAAAAAAATTCTCAGAAGAGATATTAAAATATATAGGATTCAATTTAGACAGAGGAGTTTTATCGGAAAGTGCCCATCCTTTTACTTTAACTGTAGATAAAAATGATGTCAGATTGACAACGAGATATTTTGAAGAACTTCCATTTTCGAGTATATATAGTACAATTCATGAAGGTGGACACGGTATATATGAGCAAAATATAGCCGACGAACTTAAAGATACTTTGTTAGCTGATGGAGCTTCTATGGGTATTCATGAGTCTCAGTCTAGATTTTATGAAAATGTTATTGGAAGAAGTAGGGAGTTTTGGTACGGACTTTTAAGTAAAAGTAAATATAAATATAGTGAGATTGAGAATTTGAGTTTAGATGAGATATATAAAGCTGTAAATGAGGTATCACCGTCACTAATAAGAGTTGAAGCGGACGAGTTGACGTATTCGTTACATATAATGGTAAGATATGAAATTGAAAAAGGTATTTTATCAGGAGAATACCAGATTAAAGATTTGCCTAGGATATGGAATGAAAAAATGGAGGAATATTTAGGAGTTGTTCCAGAAACTTATTCAGAAGGTGTTCTTCAGGATGTACATTGGTCTTGTGGATTGATAGGATATTTTCCATCATATGCATTAGGAAATGTGTATTCAGTTCAAATTTTGAGGGCTATGAAAAAAGAGATTAATATAGAAGGAGCTTTAGAAAGAGGAGAGCTTAAAGAGATAAAAAAATGGTTGGAAAATAAAATACATAGACATGGGAAATTAAAAACACCTAAAGAGTTAATGGTATTGGTAACTGGAGAGGAGTTAAATCCAGATTATTATATAGAGTATCTAAAAGAAAAATATAGAAAAATTTATGACTAGGAGGATTTTTAAATGAACTATTTTGTAGGGGTAGATATCGGAGGAACAAATAGTAAGATTGGATTGTTGAATGCTGAAGGGGATATTCTTAAGAGTACGAGTGTAAAAACAGATTCTATAGAAGGTGTTGACTATACGCTTAATAAAATTTGGGAAACAATTTTAGAAATGGCAGAAGAATTAGATATAAGTAGAGATTTAATAAAGGGAATAGGAATGGGAATTCCAGGACCGGTAATTGATCAAAAGAAAGTTGCTTTTTTTGCAAATTTTCCTTGGGAAAAAAATCTGAATATAAGTGAAAAAATGGAGGCTATATCAGGAGTAAAAACAAGACTCGATAATGATGTTAATGTAATTGCTCTTGGAGAAACATTATATGGAGCTGGAAAAGGATATTCTAAAAGTGTGACAATCGCTCTTGGGACTGGAGTTGGGGGCGGAATATTTATAGACGGAAAGCTAATCTCTGGAGCGACAGGGGCTGGTGGAGAGATTGGGCATATGAAGTTAGAAAAAGATGGGAAACTTTGTGGATGCGGTCAAAAAGGGTGTTTTGAAACATATGCATCAGCAACAGGTGTTATAAGAGAGACGTTATCTAGATTACAAGTAAATAAAACAAATGGAGTTTATAAGTCTATAGATGGAGACTTAAATAAACTAGAGGCTAAGCATGTATTTGATGAAGCTAAAAAAGGAGATAAGTTTGCACTAGATATAGTTGATTACGTATCGGAATACTTAGCTATGGGAATTGGAAATATTTTAAACATAATAAACCCAGATGTGATAATTTTATCTGGTGGAGTAGCTCTAGCTGGGGATATACTGTTGGATAAAGTTAAAGAAAAACTACCTAATTACGCATTGGCAATAACAATTCAAGATTTAAAAATTAAATTGGGTGAGTTAGGAAATGATGCAGGAATAAAGGGTGCTTCGGCATTAACAATTTAGTAAAATAAATTAAGTTAAGTATTTGTTGACAAAGCTTTATTAAAAGGTTAAAATACTCCTTGCGAAAAAAAATTAATTAAGGAGTTAGAAAGAAAATGAATCAAAACAATCATGTAAAAATTGAAGTGGCAGACCCTTCAGCATTAGGACTATTAGGTCTTGCAATTGTTACGTTAGTAGCATCAGCAAATAAGTTTGGAATTGTAAGTGGAGTATCAATGGTAATTCCTTGGGCAATATTCTTAGGAGCTTTTGTTCAATTAATCGCTTGTTTAAATGATATTAAACATGGAAATGTATTTGGAACTACAGCATTCGGAGGATATGCATTCTTCTGGTTTGGTATGGCTATGAGCTGGATGATACAACTTGGAGTATTTGGAGAAGCTATGAGAGCTGCAGCAGACCCTAAAGCTTTTGGATTTGTATTTTTAGGATATTTAATCTTCTCATTATACATGACAATTGGATCAGTTGAAACAAACAAAACTTTATTAATAATATTCATATTAATCGATTTCCTATTCATAGGATTAGCTGGAGCGGCATTTGGAATTGCTACTCATGCAATGCACACTTTAGCATCAGTAGCTGAGTTATTAATCGCTTTAATGTCATTCTATGGATCGGCTGCAAACGTATTAAACAAGACTTTTGGAAGAGAGTTTTTACCTCTAGGAAAACCTTTAGGAATCTTCAAAAAGTAATTGACAAAATAAGAAAAAGTGGATATAATAGATAGGTATAATAAATCCTTTCCCACAAAGGAACGCCGTTCGTTATATTAAAAAAATATAACTATTTTCGAGGAGGAAAAAAAACGTGAAAAAATACACAGCAATGCAAAGAAAAGAAGACGTTGTTAGAGAATTCGTTCAATACGACGCAGAAGGTAAAATTTTAGGAAGATTAGCTGCTGAAATAGCTAAAAAATTAATGGGTAAAGATAAAGTTTCTTACACTCCACATATTGATGGAGGAGACTTCGTAATCGTTACAAACATCGAAAAGATCGCTGTAACTGGAAAGAAATTAACAGATAAAGTATACTACAGTCACTCAGGATTCCCTGGTGGATTAAAAGAGAGAAGATTAGAAGAGATTCTTGCTA
>DIXX01000009.1:3535-5159 GCA_002428805.1 Cetobacterium sp. UBA6069 | reverse complement strand
AAAACCTCGTTAGCGTTAACTAACGAGGTTTTCTTTATTTATCAAGTATTTCTGAACTACTATCTGGGCTAGCGTTTCTCATATCGATTTCAGTAAGAGCAGCCGTACCTGGATTAGGTGTACTTTCTTTTTGTAAAGCATTTGAACATCCAACAAAAACTAAACTGAATAAAAAAGCTATAACTAATTTTTTCACTTTAAACCTCCTATTGAACTTTGATTTCCTTGTTCTTTTATACATAATAAAAGAACTCATTCCTTTAAGAAAAAGTAAATTATTTTACACTTGTTCCCAAAATTAGTGTTCCTAAAATTTTAAAAATAGGAATTTTTTTTCTTTTATAAATCTTATCTTCAATTAAACTTTCAATCGCATTAACACATATTTTTTTTGTTTCAATTGTAAAGCTTGTAAGTTCAGGTGAAAACCAATTTTTGAAACTTAAATTATCATGACCAATAATAGAGATATCATCTGGAATTTTAACTCCTAAATCATTAAATCCTTTAATTAATCCTAAAGCCCATATATCATGCTGAGCAAAAATAGCATCAACTCTATCCAATTTTTTATATAGCTCTTGAGCTATAGCTATACCATTTTCAAAAGATGGAGTAGATTTGATAACTAAATTTTCATTGAAAATTAATCCATTTTCTTCTAAAGTATGCTTAAATCCCAAAGTTCTCATTTTAAAACTTGGGGTCATATCAGTTGTTATTGTGACTATAGATTTTAAATTTCGACTTAAAAGGTATTGAGTTATTATTTTTCCAGCACTGTAGTTATCAGCAGTAAAAACCTCCTCAGAATATTTTTCAGGGCCATAGTAAAGAAGAGAATAAGGATATTTCATCTTTTTTAAAAATTCGATTTCATTATTTGTTAATATCTTTGAGAAAATTATTACTCCATCTATAAGACCACTATTGAAAAGCTGTGAGACCTTAATTTTAAAATCTTCAGTATTTTTAAAAAGATATAGAGCTGGTTCGTACCTTTTTAACTGTATCTCTTCGTGTAGGGTACTCCAAAATACATTTGTAAATGTACTGTGAGGTATTTTAAAAAAATCATCTTGCATAAAAACAGCTATTGTATTTGAATTTTTTTTAGAAAGATTTCGAGCATTTATATCTATTGTATAATTAAGTTCTTTTGCTATTCTTTTAATCTCTTCTCTTGTTTCTAAAGGAATTCGATTATTATCACTCAAACTTCTAGAAATAGTAGAAACACTATATCCAGTTTTAGCAGCGATATCTTTTAATGTAATTTTTTTCATATTTTTCTCCATAAACATTTAATAACCACTTCTTTATTTTACACTATATTTTTTTATATTTAAATATAGTATTTTAATACATAAAAATTAAAAAATTGACATATTTTTTAAAATATAGTAAAATAATTATAAAAAACATTGCGCAATCGGTTGCGCAAAAGTGGGAGGAACTATGAGAGTTAAATTAATCGATAAGCTAGTTTTATCAACATTAATTATTTCAAAATTTGCTTTAGCATCTAACTTTAAACCAGGAACATACGTTGGGTCTGCACCAGGTTATAAAGACAATATTCAAGTGGAGGTTAAAGTTAATTCTGAAAAAATAGAAAGTGTAA
>DIXX01000009.1:0-3245 GCA_002428805.1 Cetobacterium sp. UBA6069 | reverse complement strand
CAGGAGCTACAGCAACAAGTAAAGGTGTAATTGCAGCTATAACAAGAGCACTTAGATCAGCAGGTGGGGATTTAAATACATTAAGAAAAAAAGTTGCAACAAATGTAGTAAAAGAAAATAGAGAGTATAACGCAGATGTTATTGTAGTTGGAGGTGGAGGAGCTGGTTTAGCAGCAGCAGTTTCAGCTCATCAAAACGGAGCTACAGTATTAGTTTTAGAAAAAATGCCAAGAGTTGGAGGAAATACTCTTATAGCAGGATCTGCATATAATGCAGTAGATCCAAAGAGACAAAAACCTTTAGGAATAGAGGACTCAATAGATTTACATTATAAGCATACATTTGAAGGTGGAGATAAGTTAGGAAAACCAGCTTTAATAAAAACTTTTGTTGAAAATTCATATCCAGGAATTGAATGGTTAGAAAGTTTAGGAATGGGATTCAAAGATGAAATATTCACAGTTTTAGGAGCTTTATACCCAAGAAGCCATAAACCAGAAAAACCTCTAGGAACAGGATTTATAGGAACTTACGAGGATTATATTTCTAAAAATAAAGGGATAACAGTTTTAACAGACACAAAAGTTGAAGATTTAATATTAGAAAATGGAAGAGTTGTAGGAGTAAAAGCAACAGGTAGAAAAGAGAACGTTATAGCAAAAGCTAAAAATGGTGTTGTTATTGCTACAGGTGGATTTGGTGCTAATGTTGAACTTCGTCAACAATATAACTCGAAACTTACAAAGGCTATTCCTACAACAAATCATCCAGGAGCAACAGGAGAGGTTATGTTAATGGCAGCTGAAAAAGCAGCAGCAAACTTAGTTGGATTACAATATATTCAACTTCTTCCAATGGGAGATCCTGTAAGTGGAAGTTTAAGTGGAAATATAGAGGGAAGTGTTGAGGATAGAATATTTGTAAACAAATCAGGAAAGCGTTTTGTTGCAGAGGATGAGCGTAGAGATGTTATGACAAATGCACTGTTTGAACAAAAAGATGCTTATATGTGGACTATTGTTGATGCACATACTTACCCAACAGAGCAAGGAAAAAATAACTTCAACGAAACGATAGAAGATTTAGTGAAAAAAGGTAGAGCATTTAAAGGTGAAACAGTAGAAGAGTTAGCAGCTAAAATTAAGGTTGACCCAGCTGTATTAAAAGATACAATAGATAAATTTAATGTTGCAGTTGAAAATAAAACTGATGAATTTGGTAGAAAATTATTTGCTAATAAATTAGATAAGGCTCCATTCTACGCAGGGCCTCGTGTTCCAACAGTACATCATACTATGGGTGGAATTGAAATTAATGAAAAAACTCAAGTTTTAGATAAAGCAGGAAATCCTATTCCGGGATTATTTGCAGCAGGAGAAGTAACAGGTGGACTTCATGGAAGTAATCGTCTAGGAGGAAATGCATTAGCTGAAATAACTGTTTTTGGAAAAATAGCAGGAGAAGAAGCAGCTAAAAATAAATAAAAAATTAGAATAAAGAAAAAGGCAATCTAAAAAAATTAGAGTTGCCTTTTTTATTTTAACAATATTTAAGCGAAGTGAGTTATTTTTTACAGTTTTTTAACAAGAAAAAAATATGGGCTTTACATATGTGTGAGATAATATAAATTATTACAAAATAAATTTTGGAGGGGTTATGAAAATATTAATGGCCATAGGAGCACTAGTAATTGCTGCGACATCATATTCAGCACAGATATCAATGGAAAAAATTGGACATTTTCAAGGAGCACCAATAGGTGCAGGGGGACCTATTGATATAGTTGATTATCATAGTAATACTTTGTTTGTAGCGAATGGAACTAATACAGATAATCAAAAACCATCTTTAGATATTGTTAAAGTAGACGGATTAAAAAATAAAGAAAAGGAGTTTTCTCTTTCTAAAAGAATAGATATTCAAAAATTTATAGGAACAGGTGAGGAAGTAAGTGATTTAACGTGCATAAAAGTAAGTCCAAATGGAAAGTTTTTAGCATTATCAGTGGCATTAAATCCAACAACAGAAAATGGATACATAGTTATTACTGATTTAGATGGGAAATATATTGCTCACTATAAAGTTGGAGCTTTACCAGATAACTTGGCGATTACTCCTGATAGCTTAAAAGTTATTGTAGCAAATGAAGGAGAGCCTGGAAAAGGTCTTAAAGTTGATCCAGAAGGAAGTGTATCTATAATTGATTTATCTAAAGGATTAGATAAAGGAAAAGTTATAGAAGTTAAAATAGATGAAGCATTAATAAAAGGAGATTTAAAAGCAAGTCTAGATGAGTATGTTAAGGCGGCTCCTCACAAACCAACGTATAGTCAAGCTCTAGAACCAGAATACATAACAATAGATGAAGATGGAAAGTTTGCATATGTTTCATTCCAAGAAGAGAGTGCACTAGGAAAAATAGATATTGAGCTAGGTAAATTTGTTTGGATCGATTCTATGGGAGTAAAAGATCACTCAAAACCAGAAAATAGTTTTGCTATCGGAAAAAATAGTCCAAATTTAGTTACAGCAAATGTTTTTGGGATGTATCAACCAGATGGAATAAAAGTTATTAATCAAAATAACAGTACATATTTAATTACAGCAAACGAAGGCGATGCTAGAGATTATGGTAAAAATTTATTTGTAGAGGATGATTCTACTATTGGAAAATTATTAGAAGCAGGAAAGAAAATAAATGTTCCTGTAACAGAGGATATGAAAAATTTAAAAGTTAGCAAGTTTAGAGGATTAAATGAGAAAGGAGAATATGATAGACTTTATTCATTTGGAGCTAGATCGTTCTCTATATTTAAGGTTGAAGATGGAGGAGTAAAGCTTGTGTTTGACTCTGGAAATCAGTTAGAGGAGATTACAAAAAAATACTTACCTGAATATTTTAACTCAAGTAACACAAATATAAAGCCGTATTCAAGAAATAACTCTAAAGGTCCAGAACCAGAAGATGTGGAAATTGGTGTAATAGATGGAAAAACTTATGCTTTTGTTGGATTAGAAAGAATAGGAGGGGTTGTAACATTTGATATTACAGATGCTACAAAACCAGAATTCGCTGGATTTTTCTCAGGAAGAGACTATTCTGAAAACGTTAAAGGAGATGTAGGAATAGAAGGTTTAAAGTTTGTAGCTTCTGAAAAATCACCAACAGGTAAGCCTTTATTAATTTCATCAAATGAGATTTCAAATTCGATAGCTATCTATGAATTGAAAGCTACAAAATAAAT
>DIXX01000067.1 GCA_002428805.1 Cetobacterium sp. UBA6069 | reverse complement strand
GGGGGCTATTTTATGAAAAATATTTTTATTCTTTTTTTCCTTTTAACCTTTAATACATTTGGTTATATAAATATCAATCCAGTAATTTTTGATAAAAAAATAGATGGTAGAGGTGAAGCTCAAGAGTATACTTTATATAACCCAACTCAAAATACATTGAAATATCAACTTTATTTAACAGATGAAAACATAGAAAAATCTATGAAAAATTGGGTAGAGATATTCCCAACTACAGTTACATTAAAACCTGGACGTAGTGGAAAATTTAAAATTTTTGTTAAAGCACCAAAGGGAGTTCCGAAAGGTGAGTATCTTGTCACGGTTGGAATCAAAGAGATTGCATTACCTAACTTAACTTCAAAAGATAACTCTGCAGTTCAGATATTAACTCACCTTAAAATGGATTTAGCAGGATACATAGGAGATTTAAATCCAAAAATTTTCTTAAAAGATTTTTCAGTTTCTTTAAAAGATAAAAATCTTGAATTTAAAGGGATACTAGCCAATGTAGGAGAAAGAAGAGGTACTTTAAATTTTTATTTAGCAGAAGGAAAAAATAAAAATGAAATCTACATAGGAAATTTAAGACTGTTAAAAAATGAGAAAATAGAAGCAAATAAATTAAATCAAAAATTAACAAAACACGATGAAAAGTTTATGAAAAATTTCTCAAAATATAAAAAATTAGTTGTGAAAGATTCTTTAAATAAAAATGTATTGTATGAAGGAGATATAAGATAACTTGGGGAGGTGTAATCTTGAAGTTTAAATCTATGATTTATCTATTAGGATTTTTATGTTTATCACTGTTGACCTATACAGCCGAATTTACTTTAGAACAGTTAAATGAGTTAAGAAGTTTAAATATGATAAGTGAAGAAGAATACGGAATTCTTTTAAACGAGTTAAAAGGAGTGCAGGCTAGAGATAACTTTTATGATTTAAAAGTTAATGGAGCCAAGGTTAGTGAGGTATATCCAGTAATAGTTCAAGATGATAAAACTTATCTACCGGTTATAAACCTGTTTAATACAATAGGGTTTAAAGATTATAAAATTGAAAGTGAAGTTTTAAAAGCAACACTAGGAACAGATGTAAGAGAGATCAGTATAAAATCAGATGATTCTGGAGTTATAGTTGAGCAAGGAGATTTCTTTTTAGAAAGTGAGAAGTTTAAAGAGCTGTTTTTAAGAGAGTTGTATTTAGATTTAGAAAATGATGATGTTTCAATGAGATTGAGTTTTGAAACTTCAGCTGAAATAGAGATGTATTTAGCTAATATACGTGATGGAATAATAGAAGCTAAATACGATGGAGAGCTTCTATTTACTAGTGAGCGTACAATGTTTGATGTAGGATATGTGCGTTTTGATTTCCAAGGAATCGC
This sequence comes from Cetobacterium sp. UBA6069, assembly GCA_002428805.1. Lineage (GTDB taxonomy): Bacteria > Fusobacteriota > Fusobacteriia > Fusobacteriales > Fusobacteriaceae > Cetobacterium_A. The sequence goes on along the minus strand of DIXX01000067.1, from coordinate 7,715 downwards.
CACAAAGGCTGGAAAAGATTCAGAAGATAGAAAAACTAAAACTGATTGGACAGGGGATTTAGAGTATCAAGGACCGTTGCTATATGGAGAGTTTACAGCAGCTTATGATGTTAGAGACAACAATCTTGGAAATATGAGCTTATACTATCCTGAGGTATATAAAAACCACTCTTTAAAATTTGAAAATACAGGAAGCGATGGAGCAAGAGAGTGGGGAGCTACTTTTAGAAAAGAGAAAGGTTATTATATTAAAGGGAAAAATTATGTGATTCGAGAAAATGTGCCAATTGGAAGTAAAGTAGAACTACTATATTTAGGATTTCCAATTGAAGTTAAAGATGCCATTGATGGAGTTATAGAGTTTGATAACTCTGAAATTCAAGAAAATAGACGTTATACTTTGAGAGTTTATCAGCCAGATGGAAGAATATACACAGTTGATATTGATACAGCTACAAGTTACTCTCAACAAAATAAAGGTGAAACAGAGTATGATATATCAATTAGAGAGATAGATCAGTATGATAAGTATTCCATAAATGCCAATTTATTTCATGGTATTACTCAAAATCTAACTTTAGGATTAGGGTATAAACATGAACCCGAGGATTTAGGGGATGGGCGTATAGAATACTTGGATCATATAAGAGGAGAAGCAGTTTACAGTAACTATATCTATAGATTCCCATATACTTTAGTTTTGGGAACAGAAAGAGCTTTAAATACGAATATAACAACAGAAGATGGACTTAGTAATAAAGATAGATATTCATATGATGGAACTTTCCAAATTGATATAAAAGATTTTAGATTTGTAGTGGATAGAGCTGAATTTGGAAGATATTTTGATGAAAAATCAGAGGAGAGATATGGAATAACATATAATCCAACTGGAATTTTCCAAATCAATTATGAGTGGAGTAAAACTAAATATAATTTAGAGCAAGAAGATGAAAATGACGAAAGTGTTGGTTTGAATATAAGTAAAGGATGGAAAGATTTATTGGTATCTTTTGATTATAGCAAATCGCTAAAACAAGATGATAGTTATGAAGTGAATATGTATTACAATGGATTAAAAAAATATAATGTTCAACTTACAAATTCTTGGTTAGAGGATGGAAAAGATTTAGAGACAACTTTAAAGCTTTCTAATAAAAATATTTTCAGTATATTTGATTACTCTTTAGAATTTGGATATTCTGAAATATATAGAGAAAAATTTACATTTAGATTTACTTTAGATTATGATAATTGGTTAAGAGGAGAAATCAATTATGATGAAAGCGGAGCTCAAAGATACTCTGCAGGAGTAAATAGGGTTGTAGATTTAAAAAATATTAGAAAACCATTAGAAAGTATTGATAGTTCAAGAGTTAAGGTGATTACATTTTTAGACGTAAATGACAATGGAATTTTAGATGAGGGAGAGGAAAGACTAGAGTATGTTGAAGTTAAAATAGGAGATCAAACACTCGATACAGATGAAAATGGAGAGGCAATGTTCTTTGGTGTTCCAAATAAAATTTTATACGAGATGAAACCTACAATTAGAAAACCTTCATATACTTTGGGAAATACGAAAATACAAATTCTAGGTCAGCAAGTAGGAACAGTTGTAGCTCCAATTCCAGTTAAACCATTGGTGACAATAGTTGGAGAGATTCAGATAGATCAAAGTCTAAAGTTGAACGAGCAAGAAAAAATTAGTTTATTTGAAAATGTTTTGATAAAAGTTTTAGATGAAAATGGAAGATTAATAGAATATTTAAATCCTGAAAATGATGGAACATTTGAAGTGAGTGGACTTTATGCAAGAAAATATATGTTACAAATCGAGTATATTGGAATGGATAATAAAGGGAAACAGATAACAGAAAATGTAACGTTAGGTTATTATGATGATAGTGAAAATAGATTTATAATTCACTTAGATAAAGAGAGATTAACTTTAAAACAAATATTTTTAAGTGAAGGAGGAGAGTATGAAAAAGTTATTAGTTCTAATCCTAGTCCTTCTAAGTTGTAATATAATGGCAGAGGAGTTGGTTCATATACCGACGACTTTGCCTCTTTTACCAGAGGATTATGAGAGTCAGCCAAATCTACTACCAGGGATTCCAATAATTCCCTCTTTGCCGACAGAAGAATCTACAACTGATACGAATGGAGAGGAATTGAAATGGAAACTAGAGGATTCTTACACAATAAATTTAGATACAAAAGTTTATGCTGTTGTTCCTTTAGAAATTATAACAGATGTAGATATAAAAGCTCTTATAATTGATGATCAAGAGTTGACAATTCCATTCGATTTAGAGATGAATAAAGAGCCGGATAAACAAAACTTCTATGTTTTAAACTACAGTGAAACAGAGATAGATATTGATGGAGATGGAATATTAGATACATTTATATATTCACCAAAATATATAAATAAAAAAGTAGTAAAAGATAACTATTTATATATCGACGGTAAAAATATAACTAGAGAAGGTGTTCACAAAAAAAAGGTTTATATAACTGTTGAATTAAATGAGAGGAGGTAGTCATGAAAAAAAAGTTATTTATGGTAGTCTTTATGACTATCTTTTCAATCACTTTTAGTGAAATAAAAGTAAAAATAGTAGAACCACTTAGATTTCGTGATATAAATCATACTGAAGTGGGACCAAATCAAGTAGTAGCAGTATCTCATGTTGAGGTTTATACAACAGATAAAGAAAAAGATTTAGGGAAAAGAATAACTTTTAAGTTTCCAGATTATGTAAATTTGACAAATAGAAAAAAATGGATAAAAGTTGAAAGAGTTGGTATGGATAGAAAGCAAAATGAGATAATACTTCAAAATGAGAGAGAACTTATAAAGTTTTATGCAATTTTAGATAGAAGAGAACTTGATAAAGGTGAAAAAATAGAGGTGATTGAGGGAGAGTATGTTGGTCAATTACCAATAGTTATGGGAGTATACTCGTTAGTAAATGTGAATACTAAACCGATTGAACCTAAACCTGAAAGTGAAAATAAACCACAAATTTTACCAGTATTTCCAGACGAAATGTTAAATAAAAACGAGGGGGGAGGATTATGAGTAAAGGATTAAAGGGCTTCCAAAAGCTCTTTTTTATTATATTTTTTATATTCTCAAATTTAATTATATTTTCAAATCAAAAAACGTTTGATTTTTCAGATAAGATAGCACCAGAATTAGAAAAAATAGAGGCTTTACCTAGAAGAACAAAACCAGCGGAATTAAATATAGAGATTACAAAAATAAAAAGTGAACCTTTAAAAGAGGTATATATAGATAGAAAGAGCAAAGATATCTATGTGGATTTTTCACAAAAGAGAGAGCAAGCTTTAAAAGGGGTTAAAAGTGTAGAGGAGTTAGAAAAAAAATATAGTTTATCAATAAGTGAATCTCTAGAAAGTAGTGGAGAGGTAGTTGGTAAAACAAAAAATAAAATTGGAAAATCGATACAAACGATTCCATATGAAGTGAGTGAGCTAAAAGGAAAAAAGATGTTGAAAATTCCTTATGAAAATGAACCAGAAAAATTATATATTACAGTTAAAGAGGACAACACTTCATCTATTGCTAAAGTTTATAGTTTGGATCTGAAAGATTCAAATACTGTAGAACCTATAGCATCTACAATAGAAGAAAAAGTAGTTATTATAAACTTGAGTAAAGATATAAATGAATATGCGAGTAAAACTTTAACTTTTAACTTGGATGGAACTTTAAATTATACTGGAATAGACAATGAAAGTGGAAATGTAACAAATATAGCTTCTAATGAAGTTGAAATTATAAAGCAATCAGGTTTTAATTCAGGGGTAGATGGATTTATAAACTCTTTTTTAGAATCAACAGATATTAAAATTACCTACAAAAATACAAGTGGGTCATCATCAGAAGTATCATCTTCAAAAGGATACGATCAATCTCAAGAATTGCAAATTGGTATAAATACACCAAATCATGAAGTTTTTGCCTTTAAATACTATAGAAAGGGTCAATTGGGATTCAGATTTCAGCAGATTAATTCTTCGGGACCAAAAAGCTATACATTTAATATAACTCATACGTCAGGATCTAAAATAAAAAAACATACCTTAATAATTAATGGTGGGATTATAAGTAAAAAAGAGGCGACGGTAAAATATTTAAATGGATATGATGGAGTAGAAACTACATTTGATTTTAATGGTCTTCCAAGTAGAACAGGAATAGAAGTTACAAAAAATAACTTTACAGAAAGTTTTATAAATGGTTTGGGATATACATCTGGAACGTTTATAACAGCACAACAGATAGATAGTAATGGAAACTCAATAGGAAGTTCGGTTTCAGCAGGAAGAGCCTCGAATGCTAATACAACAGTAACTTTAGGAATGTCGGATGTTGATATATCGTTTTTAGGAAATGAAGGTCAACTACGTATGAAAATGAAAACATTAGATAATACAAAAAGTTATAGATATAAGATAACACATAGAAATTCAAATAGTTCGACTGGAACCATAGTAAGAGAGGATATTTTGAATATAAATGCAGCGATAGTTCCTTTGAGAAAACTTATGGATAGAACATCTTCGTTGAATGATATTATAATTGAAGATACAGAAAGTTTAACTTCAGGAATTGAATATAGTTTTGGAACTTTAGGAATAGAACAAATAGGAAATGGAAGCGATTTGATAGATAAAAGTAATCCATTTCCAACTTTAGCTTTAGGAAAGCAAGGGGTAGTTAATTCAGAGGATGGATGGAGCTTCCAGAAAAATGTGACATCTTTTCAAACTAGAAATATAGTTGAAACAAATTATAAATCGGATAGTATAGCAGAAACTATTCCAATGCAAATGTATTTTACAGATACAACAACTCAAATAACAAATCCAGGTGGTGGAACAGTTGTTTTATTAAAAAAAGGTAATCCTGAAACTGTTTTGAGTGCGTTTGGAGATTCACAAAGAGAAAAAATGGAAACAAAATTAAAAGGAAAGATAAACTCAGATTCAACATTGAAGTCATTATTAAATAAATTTAGAGGTTTAAACAGCTATGAGATATCTTTAAATTCTTTATCAGACTCTAAGGAACAGATATCTTATGTAGTTGGACAAAAAACTTCAACAGGTATGTATTCAGCTCCTTCAATTAGTGATTTAAATGCAAGTTTAGTCTCAGATAAAAAAATAGAGTATCTAAACTATCCTAAAATAATATTGAAAAAACCTCGTATATCAGAAAATTTATCAATGACTTTATCTGAAGATTTTAATTTAGATAAAGCTATAATTTTTGGATCAAGTGGAGTAAATATGAGTGGTTTGAATTTAAGTTCTGATACAAAAAAATATTTAAAAAGTTTACATTTTGAAAGTACGTTTAAAATTAATGATGAATCATCAGGGCGTGCAATAGATAGCTCAGGAACTTCACAAGTAAATGAGATAACATTAACAAATGGTACAAATGAAATAAAATTAAGTTTAGAATATAAGAATGGTTATCCAATATTAAAAATATTGAACTATCCAAAAGCTGGAACTTATTCTTTAAATATAAAGCATTATGAGCCTAGTGGATTAGAGAGATTGAATTATACTTTAAATATAATAGTTGAAAAAGATTTTGAATTGCCAGATCCAAGAATGGTAAGAGTTAATGATATTAAAGAGTTTGTTATTGAAGACGACATAGAATCAGAGACATATAAAGTAGTGAATGATGATTTAGGAACGATATTGATGCAGCAAACTAGATTAGTAAACCATAAAGAGTTTTTCCCGTTCTTAGCATTAGGTGATAGAGATGGAGTAAAGGGATGGAAATTCACAGATATAACTAATCCTAATAATCCAAGAGAGGATGTATTGGCAACATTTACTGATGGAGAAAATAGTTTACTTTTAAAAATGTTTTTTGAAAGATTTGCCTCTCCAAGAGGAGTTCAAATTTTGTTAGGAGATCCAGCAACTGCTATTGGAATATTTATGGAAAATAGTTTAGAAAGTGTTGAAGTAAAATTGAAAGCGGAAATACAAAAATTAGAGGATATAGATAAAATAATATCCTCTTTAAGAGGTAAGCCTGAAAGATTCATAACACTAAAACCAGCGAGTGAAATATCAAAAGAAAATCAAATCTCTTATTCTATAGGAGAGGTGAAAGATGGAAAATATAGTGCAGTAACAAATGGAGAAGTAGCTTCTGGAAATCAAAAAATAGAAAGTATAAACTATCCCAATATAAAAATAGTAAAACCTTTATTAGAAGAAAAATTAAATTTAGAAGTTCTTAGCAACCAGAAAGAAGTTATTAAATTTAATCAAAACGGGGTGACTCAAGAAGGAGTAAAAGTAACAAGTGATAAAAATAGATATTTAAAGACCCTACATTATAATAGTTTGTTTAATATAAATGGAGGGCCAATAAAAAGTATAATAGACGGAAAAAGTGAACCATATAATGTGACATTAACTAATGGTGAAAATTATCTTATATTGAGAGTGAAATATGTAGATAGATATCCTGAGTTTGAAATTCTTAGTTTTTCAAATCCAGGAAATTATACTCTGAATATAAAGCATTTTGACCCTGTAAATGGAAATCAACGTTTAGTAGTGAATGCTTTAGAACGTCAAAACTATGATATAGCTTTTAATATTGAAGCAGCAGCAGTTTCACCTAAAGAGTTTGATGTAACTTCAAGCTTAAGAGATATAGTGGTATTAGCTCCAACAGATGGAAATCCGTTGAATGCTAAAGTTGAATATCCAGATAATTGGATAAAAATAACTCAGTTAGTAGATGATAAAACTAAGTTTCCTGTTATAGGAATAAATAGACCGAGCTGGGTAATTTCAACAGATAGACCTTTAAATCCAATAGATAAAATACCAACAGCAATTTTAGACTTAGGAACTGAAGGAAGAGTAGAAGTTCCTGTAAATATAAGAGAAACTCCTTATCAAAATGTTGAAAAGTTTTTTGTTTACGATAGAGGTGATATGACAAATAGAAATATAGCGGTTGGAGGTTATTCGCCATTATCTTTATCAACAGGTTCAGCATTAAATAATAGAGTTCAAGTTGATTTTGAGGTTAAATTGAATCAAGAGCATATAAATAAAATATTGGCTTATGCAGCTACACAAACAGGAGATAGAGTAGAGATACCATATTCAACAAAAGATTTAACTGGTGCTAATCTACCAAGTGGCTATCATAATATCTATTCTATTAAAGGTATTCAAAGCTTAGCATCGAAAAAATTTAAATTGGAGGAGGCAAATATTTTAGCGGATGAAACAAAGGCTTTTCCAAAAATAGTTGTTCAGAAAAATAATAATCCAGTGGTAAAGTCAGCGACATTGAACTTTATAAATCCTGTTCCAAAATCAACGGGAGATATATCGGGAACATTTGATGTACTTTATGGAGTAGTTCCTCCAAATAATCTTCAAGGGTATGATCATCCTAGTTCTTTATCTGTTTCTGGAGTGAGTGCTACTTGGCCAGGTTTTACTATAGTGCCAGAATATCATAAAATTAGAATCTCTTCGACGACAGAATCTAAGGAGTTTACAACGACAGAAGAGGGAGAGATGAAAGGAACTCAAACAATAACTTCTGGAAATAACAAATATCTTTTTATGAAAGGTAAAAATACACCTTTAGCGATTGGAATTTTAAGCTGGGA
>DIXX01000056.1:5420-7470 GCA_002428805.1 Cetobacterium sp. UBA6069 | reverse complement strand
CATTACAAACAGGAATCAAGTCAATAGACGGAATGGTACCTATCGGTAGAGGGCAAAGAGAACTTATTATCGGAGATAGACAAACTGGTAAAACAGCGGTAGCTATTGATGCGATATTAAATCAAAAAAATACAGGAGTAAAATGTATCTACGTTGCAATTGGTCAAAAAAGATCAACTGTTGCACAGATCGTTAAGAGATTAGAAGATGCAGGAGCTATGGAATATACTATAGTTGTTGCTGCAACTGCTTCTGAATCAGCTCCATTACAATACTTAGCACCATACTCAGGAGTAGCTATGGGAGAGTACTTCATGGATAAAGGGGAAGCTGTATTAATAGTTTATGATGATCTTTCTAAGCACGCGGTAGCGTACAGAGAGATGTCTCTATTATTAAAAAGACCACCTGGAAGAGAAGCTTACCCAGGAGACGTTTTCTACCTTCACTCAAGATTACTTGAGAGAGCAGCTAAGTTATCAGATGAATTAGGTGGAGGTTCAATAACTGCACTACCAATCATCGAAACTCAAGCAGGAGACGTATCAGCATATATTCCAACAAACGTTATCTCGATAACTGATGGACAAATATTCCTAGATGCACAATTATTCAACTCAGGATTCAGACCAGCTATAAACGCAGGTATATCTGTATCAAGAGTTGGAGGATCAGCTCAAATAAAAGCTATGAAGCAAGTTGCTGCAAAAGTTAAGTTAGAATTAGCTCAATATACTGAGTTATTAACGTTCGCACAATTCGGTTCAGATTTAGATAAAGCTACAAAAGCTCAATTAGAAAGAGGACATAGAATTATGGAAGTTTTAAAGCAACCACAATACAGTCCTTACCCAGTTGAAGAGCAAGTTGTATCATTCTATACAGTAATCAATGGATTCTTAGATGAAGTTGCAATTGCTGATGTAAGAAGATTTGAAAGAGAATTAATTACAGAAATTAGAAATACAACAACTATATTAGATGAAATTTTAGAGAAGAAGAGCTTAACTAAAGAGCTTGAAACTAAAATTGCTGATGCTGTTGTAGCATTCAAAAAGAATTTTAATTAAAGAGAGGTGGGAGCATGGCTGGAACTAGAGAAATAAAAAATAGAATAAAAAGTGTTCAGTCTACTCACCAAATTACAAAGGCCATGGAAATTGTTTCTACTACAAAGTTTAAGAAATTTTCAACTATAGTAGCTCAATCAAAACCATATTCAGAAAGTATTGCTAATATTTTACAAAATATAGCAGCTGGTGTTAAAAGTGAAAGACATCCACTTTTTGATGGTAGAGAAGATGTAAAAAAAGTTGGAGTTATTGTTATGTCATCAGATAGAGGACTAGCAGGAAGCTTCAACAGTAATACATTAAAAGCTTTAGAAAGATTAATTTCTGAAAACAGTGGAAAACAGGTCTCTGTAATTGCAGTTGGAAAAAAAGCTAAAGAATACTGTGCAAAAAGAAATTACGATGTAAAAGCTGAATATATCCAATTAATCCCTGAAACTATGTATGACAAAGCGAAAGAGATTAGTGAAAATATTGTAGAATACTACTATAACAACATCTTTGATGAAGTTTATGTAATATACAATAAATTCGTATCAGCTTTAGTAAGTGATTTAACAGTAAGAAAAATAATTCCTATAGAAAGAGCTGAAGGAAGCGAGAACAAGGCTTATATATTTGAGCCATCTCCAGAAGAGATTTTATCATCTCTATTACCTAAGTATCTGAATATAGAGTTATATAAAGCTTTATTAGACAATACTGCTAGTGAGCATTCTGCAAGAAAAAATGCAATGAAAAGTGCAACGGATAACGCTGAAGATATGATAAAGGGATTAACTTTAGAATATAATAGAAGAAGACAAGCTTCGATAACTCAAGAGATATCTGAGATTGTTGGAGGAGCAGCAGCGTTAAATTAAGAATAATTAGGAGGCAATAGTGGAAAACAAAGGTACCCTTACCCAAATAATAGGTCCTGTTGTAGACGTTATGTTCAATGATAGATTGCCTGAGATTTACAACGCTTTAAAAGT
>DIXX01000056.1:0-5146 GCA_002428805.1 Cetobacterium sp. UBA6069 | reverse complement strand
AACGTTGTAAGAACAGTAGCAATGGACGCTACTGAGGGTCTACAAAGAGGAATGGAAGTAATAGATACAGGAGCAGCTATAACAGTTCCAGTAGGAAAAGCTGTATTAGGAAGAATCCTAAACGTTTTAGGAGAGCCAGTTGATGAAGCTGGTCCAGTAACAACAGAGGAGCATTTACCTATACATAGAGAAGCTCCAAACTTTGATGAGCAAGGAACAGAAGTAGAAATATTCGAAACTGGTATTAAGGTAATTGACCTTCTTGCACCATACATCAAAGGTGGAAAAATAGGTCTATTTGGAGGAGCTGGAGTAGGAAAGACAGTTCTAATAATGGAGCTTATCAACAACATCGCTAAAGGACATGGAGGATTATCTGTATTCGCTGGTGTTGGAGAAAGAACAAGAGAAGGAAGAGACTTATATGATGAGATGAGAGAATCAGGAGTTATTGATAAAACATCTCTAGTATATGGACAGATGAATGAGCCGCCTGGAGCAAGATTAAGAGTTGCTCTTACTGGACTAACAGTAGCGGAAAACTTCAGAGATAAAGAAGGGCAAGACGTTCTTCTATTCATAGATAACATATTCAGATTTACTCAAGCTGGAGCAGAGGTTTCTGCCCTATTAGGAAGAATACCTTCAGCGGTTGGATACCAACCAACACTTGCTTCTGAGATGGGTAAATTACAAGAGAGAATTACATCTACTAAATCAGGATCAATAACGTCAGTTCAAGCAGTATACGTACCAGCGGATGACCTTACTGACCCTGCTCCAGCGACAACGTTCGCTCACTTAGATGCTACAACAGTTCTTTCAAGAAGAATTGCATCTCTAGGAATATATCCTGCAGTTGACCCTCTAGATTCAACTTCAAAAGCTCTTGATCCAGCTATCGTTGGAAATGAGCACTATGCAGTTGCTAGACAAGTTCAAGAGATACTTCAAAGATATAAAGAACTTCAAGATATTATTGCTATCTTAGGAATGGATGAGTTATCAGATGACGATAAGCAAACAGTTTCTAGAGCAAGAAAAATCGAGAGATTCTTCTCACAACCATTCGCAGTTGCTGAGCAATTTACAGGAATGGAAGGGAAATATGTTCCAGTAAAAGAGACAATAAGAGCTTTCAAAGAGATAATCGAAGGTAAGCACGATGCTCTTCCAGAACAAGCATTCCTTTATGTTGGAACAATCGAGGAGGCAATAGCTAAGGGAAGAGACCTTATGAAGGGAGCTGAGTAATTATGGCAAACTCATTTAAGCTAGAGCTAGTAACTCCATTACATAAAGTTTTATCTGAAGAGGTAAACTTTGTTATGCTAAGAACTACAGAAGGAGATATGGGTATATTACCTAATCACTCACCTTTTGTTGCAGGATTAGCAACTGGAGAGATGAAAGTTAGAAACAACGGGCAAGAAAAGTTTTACTATGTTTCAGGAGGATTTGTAGAAATCTCTAATAATGTAGTAACGATTTTAGCAGATGAAGCTATGGACGTTAAGGATATAGATTTAGAAGCTGCTAGAAAAGAAGCTCAAATTGCTAAAGAAAAATTAGAAAAATCAGCTGAGGATATGGATATTGCTAATGTGCAAAGAACATTAACTCAAGCGTTAACTAAGGTTAAATTAGCAGAAAGAATGTTATAAAAAATTAAACCGATTAGAAAATTCTAATCGGTTTTTTTAATATCTATTTTAAAATCAAAAATATTATTATCAATACTTAAACTAAAATTAAAGTTATGTAGTTCAAGAATTCTTTTAACTAATGGGAGTCCTAAACCACTTCCATCGATATTTTCATTTAAAGCATTTTCACCTCTGTGAAAAGGTTCAAATATCTCATCGGGATCTGTTGTATTATTTGGATATGTAGAATTTTTAAAGCTTATAATATTATTTTTAAATTCTATAAAGACCTCTTTATTTTCAGGAGAATATTTGAGCATATTTTGAACTAAATTATTTATTGCTATTTTTAAAAGATTGTAATCCCCAGATATAAATAGATCAAATACCTTTAAATTGATATCAATATTTTTTTCAAACTCTAAATAATCAAACTGCTCAATAGAGTTTTCGACTAAAATTTTTAAGTTGATATTTTCTTTAATCAGTTTATAATCAGGTGAATTTATTTTAGATAGAGTTAATAAACTTTCTGTTAAAGCTCTCATCTCTAAAGATTTATCAAGCATAGTTTTATAATATTCCTTTTTTTTATCTTCAGGAACATTTCCTCTAGAAAGAGCTTGAGAATATAAACAAAGAACTGAAATAGGTGTTTTTAACTCATGTGAAGCATTTGAAACGAAGAGTTTTAAATTTTCAATAGATACAGACAACTCTTTTGACATTTCATTTAAACTATAGCTTAACTCTTCTAATTCATCACCACTATTTAAAGAGATATTTTTAGGGTATTCTAATTTAGCTATTTTCTCAGCATTATTTTTTAAATACATAATATTTCTGCTGATTTTTTTAGAAAAAATAGAAACTAAAATACTACTCATAATTAAAGAAAAAAAAGCTGTAAAAATATTAAAAATAAAAATATCATGGATGTGTTCAGCCATAACAGCCATAGAACTACGAATACTTAAAAGATAACCACCTTCAAGCCGTTCGTAATATCTTATAAACATAACTCCAGATGAACCATCTACTTCTCTAATTTTAAAAGTAGATTCATTTATTTTTAAAGAGTTAAAGATTTTTTTATTTCCACTCATATGTGAACGAATATTTTGTGGAATGTAGTTTAAATCTATTTTGACTCCAAAACTATCTTCAGCAAAATAGATGTAATTTTGAAGTTTATCTTTATCATTAATAACTTTGACTAAAGTATTTTTAATTTCAATAATAGTCTGTTTTTTTCGATAGATATAAAACTTATCTAAGAACAGAGAGTTAAATATAAAACTAGTCAAAATTGTTAAAAAAACTACCCCTATAGTTAGTAGGAATAGTTTTTTAAAGAAGTTTAGTTTTATTGGAAAATTAATCTGTTTTAAAGACATAACCAACACCCCTTATACTTTTAATATAGAAATCATAGTCTCCAAGCTTTTTTCTTAGCCTTTTAATTATTGTATCTACAGCTCTTTCATCACCAAAAAATTCAAATCCCCAAACTTCATTTAGAAGTGTATCACGGGAAAATATAATATTTTGGTTTCTAAAGAAAAACTCAAGTAGTTGAGCTTCCCTTCTAGGAAGAGTATTCGTTTCTTCAGGTGTTGTGAGTACAAAAGTATTATAATCAAAAGTTATATCTCCAATTTTAAAAAATGTATCATTATTTAATTTAAAGATTTTTCTTAATTTAATAGTTAGGAGCTTTGGAGTAAAGGGCTTTGTGATATAATCGTCAGCCCCTAACTCAAGTCCTTTTATTTCATCAAATTCACTATCTCTAGCAGTTATCATAATAATAGGAGTTTGCGATACTGATTTAATTTGTTTACAAATTTCCCATCCATTAAGTCCAGGAAGATTTATATCTAGCAAAATCAAGTCAGGTTTTTCTTTATAAAAAGAATCAATCGCCAAGTCCCCTCTATTTACAATTACAGTCCAAAATCCATCTGCTGTTAAAGCATCAGAGATAATATTTGCTAGAGATTTTTCATCTTCAACAATAAGAACTTTCTTCATAAATTTATACCTTATCCGTTTTTCTTTTCAAATATAACATCTATTGGAGTTCCTTCAAATCCGAAAGATTCTCTCAGTTTGTTTTCAATATATCTACCATAAGAGAAGTGAACAAGCTCTGGGTAGTTACAGAATAGGATAAATCTAGGTGGTGCAGTAGAAATTTGAGTAGCGTAGTTAATCTTAACAACTCTTCCTTTTCTTGTAGGTGGATTATTCATTATAATAGCGTCACTGATAACAGTATTTAATAATCCAGTAGAGATTCTCTTGTTGTATTCCGCAAATACAGCTTCAGAGTGCTCTAATATTTTAGTAGTTCTTTGTCCAGTTAAAGCTGAAATGAACTCAACAGGTGCATAAGATAGGAATGGTAATTCTGCAAGAAGTTCCTCTCTCATCTTTTTCATTGTGTCACCTTTTTTGTTTTCAATAGTATCCCACTTATTCATAACAATTATAATTGGCTTTTTCTCTTCATAAGCGATTCCAGCGATTCTCTTATCTTGCTCAGTTAATCCTTCGCTTCCATCAAGCATCCAGATACAAACATCTGCTCTTTTTATTGTTTTGATTGCTCTTAAAACAGAGTAGTACTCTAAGCTTTCTTCAACTTTTGATTTTCTTCTGATACCTGCAGTATCTATAAGAACGTATCTATTTCCATCAAATTCAATAGCAGTATCTATAGCATCTCTAGTAGTACCAGCGATATCACTAACAATTGTTCTTTCTTCTCCACAAAGTCTATTAACAAGAGATGATTTACCAGCGTTTGGTCTTCCAATTATAGCTAGCTTTAATCCATCTTCCTCTTCGTATTCCTCAACATGCTCATCAATTATGTTAACAACTAAATCAAGCATATCTCCTAAGTTAACTTTATGTTCTCCTGAAATAGGTATAAGATGTTCAAATCCAAGTCCCCAGAAATCATAAACATCATCTTGTTGTGCTTGGAAGTTGTCAATTTTATTAACACATAAAATAACTGGTTTTTTCTTTTTTCTTAATAGGTAAGAAATCTCTTCATCTAAAGGATTTAATCCATTTTTACCATCCACAACGAATAAAATAACGTCAGCTTCGTTCATAGCAACTTCAGCTTGTTGTTTGATTTTAGTCATCATAAAATCATTGTTTCTAGGCTCTAGTCCTCCAGTATCAACTAGAACGAACTCTTGTCCAGCCCACTCAGTCTCTCTATATAATCTGTCTCTTGTAACTCCTGGTTGGTCATCAACGATAGCAACTCTATCCCCAACCAATTTATTAAATAATGTTGATTTTCCAACATTTGGTCTTCCCACGATTGCAACAATTGGTTTCATTTTAATACCTCCTAGTTTTATTTGTTTGAGTGATAATATCTTTTTGTTTTTGTTTTTTACCATTATCCTTTTCGACAAATATTTTTTTATCATTAAATGGATTCATCTCGGTATAATACATAAGTGTAGAATAAG
>DIXX01000001.1 GCA_002428805.1 Cetobacterium sp. UBA6069 | reverse complement strand
CAGGTGAGCTAAAGCGGCATCCCTTCAGACATTTATAATTATACCCTATGATATAAAAAAAGTCAACATTTTTTTTAAAAAAAAGAAGTAGATTTTTTTCTACTTCTAATTACCTTTATATTTACTGACTTTATAGACTATTTTTTTAATTGAATTAATAACTCTCTATATTGTTTTACCATAACTTTTGTCATTGATTTCTTTATTAACTGATACCACTTAAACTGAACTGTTTCCATTCCTCTAACAGCATCTGCAACCATTCTTGTTAAAAATTCCTGTTCTTCATATGAAAGTTTTAACTCCATTCTATCTTTTGAATCAGCTATAGCTTTTACATAATCTAAAAATTGGCTCACATTCTGCATTCCACTATTAACATCAAATTGTTTTTTTATCTCTTCTATAAATTTAGATAAGAATTTTTTTGTTCCTTTATCTAAAGTTACAGAATATTTTCTCTTTCCTTTTCCAATTTTTTGAATTGAGTTCATCATTCCCATCATAGATGACATTGAATTCATTTGCATAGGATTCATGTTATTTGGGTTTAACTTTTGTGCCTTCATTATTTTCCTCCAAAATTTTATATTTTTCCAATAAGTTTCTCTATTGCTTCTTTTTTTATTGCTCCCTCACGAAGTATTTTAGGGACATCTTTTGTTAAATCTAATATTGTTGACTCTACTCCTAAAGGTGTAGCACCGCCATCAACAATTATATCAACTCTATCTTTAAATTCCTCATTTAATTCTTCATAACTTCTAGGAGTAGTTTCTCCAGAGATATTTGCACTTGTTGTTGGTAAAATTCCTCCAACACCTTCTATTATATCTTGAGCTAACTTTAAAGCCGGTATTCTTACACCAACTGTTTTTCCTCCAGAAACCATTATATCTGGGACATTTTTTTTCTTATCTAAAATAATTGTCAAAGCGCCCGGCCAAAACTCTTTTGCCAGCTTTTCAACAAGATTTTTTTTCTCTTTATCCACTATTGCTATTTTTTCTATATACTCAACTTTACTTAAAAGTGCTATTAATGGCGAGTTAAAGTTTCTCTCTTTTGCCGTATATATCTTTTTAATTCCTTCTAACGAGTCTATACTTGCCCCTACTCCATAAACTGTATCCGTCGGATATATTATTACTCCATTTTTTTCTAAAGTTTTTTTTATAAAATCTAAGTCAATATTGTCTTCTTTATATACAATTCTTTTCATAATAAATCCTTTTCCTTATTTTTTATTTATTACAAAATAATTTTAACATATAAAAATAAAAAAAGCTAGTATAATACTAGCTTTTCTATATGCTTTTACTTTTCAAATAGCTCAGATACAGATTCGTTATTTACGATTCTTCTAACTGCTTCTGCAAGTATCTCATCAACAGATACTACTTTTATTTTATCTATTTTCTTAGACTCTGGAAGTGCTATTGAATCTGTTATTATAATCTCTTTTAAACAAGAAGCTTGTAATCTTTCAATAGCTGGATCAGAAAATACTCCATGAGTACAACAAGCATAAGCCTCTACAGCTCCTCTTGCCATGATTGCTTCCGCACCATTTGTTATTGTTCCTGCAGTATCAATCATATCATCGATGAATATTGCAACTTTACCTTCAACTTCCCCGATTAAGTTCATTACCTCAGACATATTTGGCTTTGGTCTTCTTTTATCGATGATTGCTATCTTACAATCTAACCACTCTGCTAATTTTCTAGCTCTCTTTACTCCACCGATATCTGGAGATACTACTACTACTTTTTCTCCTGATAATCCTCTAGCTATAAATGACTTAGCTAATAAAGGTAAAGCTTGCATGTGATCCATTGGAATATCGAAGAATCCTTGGATTTGATCAGCATGTAAATCCATAGTTACAATTCTTGTCGCTCCTGCTGTTGTTAATAAATTTGCCACTAATTTAGAAGTGATCGGCTCTCTAGGTCTTGATTTTCTATCCTGTCTAGCATACCCATAGTAAGGAATAATAACGTTTATTGACTTAGCTGACGCTCTTTTTAGCGCATCAATAAATATCAATAACTCCATTATATTTTCATTTACTGGCTCAGATGTAGATTGAACAACAAATACGTCTCTACCTCTTACCGTTTCTCCTATACAAACATAAACCTCTCCATCTTTAAATCTAACAATCTCAACATCTCCTACTGAAGTTCCATACTTCTCTGCTATTTTTGTAGCTAACTCCATGTTTGATGTTCCGGCAAAAATTTTTACCCCAGGTCTTTCCATTTTTTCTATTTCCTCCAATCAAATTTTATAACTTGTTTACTTCTTGATACCGCTAATGAATTTTCTGGAACATCTTTTGTTATTACAGATCCTGCTCCAACCAATGCATTTTCTCCTATATTTACAGGAGCCACCAACATGGTATCACTTCCTATAAAAGCATTTTTTCCAATTGTGGTTTTGAATTTATTTTTACCATCATAATTACAAGTTATTGTTCCTGCACCTATGTTAGTTTTTTCTCCTACTGTAGCATCTCCAAGATATGTTAAATGTCCTGCTTTAACACCTTTTTCCAATACTGATTTTTTTACTTCTACAAAGTTCCCAATATGAACTTCCTCTTTTAAATGTGATTTAGGTCTTAAATGAGCAAAAGGACCGATAGTTACTCTATCCTCTATAATACTCTCTTCTAATACAGAACTTTCAACTCTAACATTGTTTCCAATTTTACAATCTATTATTCTTGTATTTCCTAATATCTCACAATTTTGACCAATCAGAGTTTCTCCTTGCAATAAAGCCCCTGGATAAACTACTGTATCCTGACCTATTTGAACTGTTTCTTCTATATAAACACTATTTTTATCAATGAATATAACTCCATTTTCCATATGTTTTTCATTTATTCTATCTCTCATTATACAGTTTGCTTTTTCCAATTCAATTTTAGAGTTGATTCCTAAAATTTCATCGTTATCTTCTAATAAAAAGGCTTCTACTTTTTTTCCGTCTTTAACATTTATTGCAATGACATCAGTTAAATAGTATTCCCCTTTTTCATTTTTATTATCAATTCTATCCAAAGCGACTAATAAATCTTTAGCTTCAAAGCAGTAAACACCTGCATTTACCTCTTTTATAGCCTTAACTTCTTCTGAAGCTTCTTTTTCTTCAACTATCCCTATAACTTCTCCATTTTCTTTTACAATTCTTCCGTATCCAAATGGATTTTCATATATAGAAGTTAATATTGTTGTTGTTGCTGAAGTTTCTTTATGATAATTGTATAAATCTTTTAAAGTCTCTTCTCTTAAAAGTGGTGTATCTCCACAAAGTATCATCACTGTCCCATCAAAGTCTTTCAATTTTTCTTTAGCTTGGATTACAGCGTGTCCTGTACCTAATTGTTCCTCTTGAACTACATACTCCATGTTAGGAAGTACTTTCAATACCTCTTCTTTTTTATGTCCCAATATAAGTATATTTTCAACAGAACCAATCTTACTGCATGTATTAACAATTTTCTGTACCATTGGCACTCCACAAACTTTATGTAAAACTTTTGGCAGCTCTGATTTCATTCTCGTACCTTTTCCAGCTGCTAAGATCAATGTCTTTAAACTCATTATACCCTCCATTTTATTTAACTTTTACATTGTACCATAAGATTTAATATTTTTGCAAAAAAAAATATTTATAATTACTGAAGTTTTTCGTAAGCTTCATTAATTTCTTTGAATTTTCTTTCGTGCATCTCTCTTACTTCTTCATCCGCATTTGCATATCTATCAGGATGATGCTTTTTAGCTAAATCTCTATATGCTTTTTTTATCTCCTCTGGAGTCGCTCCCTCTTTTACACCTAATATTGAGTAATATTTACTTTTATCTTCAAACGTTCCAAAAGGATTATTTTGATATCCTCCTTGATAGCTTCCACCATATTGATTTCCTTGATTTCTAAACATATCTTCAAAATCTTTTTGAGTGTAAGATTGATAATAAAATGTTTTCTTTCTCGGATTTTTTTTGTTTATAAAGTATCTAACAACTAAAAAAATAAGAATTATTGGGAAAAATTGAATTACTATAAATCCAAAAAAAGAAATTAGTAATGTTATAAAAAATAGTACTGGTAATGCAGAGATTGCCCTATTCATCCCAAATAATATCGCTATCACTAAAAAAATAGCTGCTGTTAAAACTAATGCTATTGATATCATTGTTTTCTCCTTGATTTTTTACTATATTATAAAATAAGGGAATAGATCTTCTATCCCCTATTTTTATTTACCCTGAATTTTATCTTTTAAATATTTTATTTTTTCTTTAATCTCTTTATCTCTTGGGTCAATTTCAAAGGCTGCTATGTATTCATTTAATGCTTTTTTATATCTGCCTAAAAACTCATACTCTTTAGCAAAATCTAAATGAGCACTATAAATATCTAAATCTAAAAATATTGCAAAATCATAGCTATTTATAGCTTCTATTATTTTCCCTGCTCTAGAATACGCATTTCCTAGTAAAAAATATATAAAAGCATCCCCAGGTTTTTTATCTAAAAACATATTAAAATATTTTATACTTACCGTATAATTCCCCAACTCATAGTTTAAGTAACCTAGAAAACCGATTGTTTCACTATCTTTTTTTCCTAAAGCTCTAAGTTTTTCGTAGATTTCTAAAGCTCCTTCACAATCTCTTTTATAAAAAAGAATTGTTGCTAATTTTTCTAAGTTTTCAACATCATTAGGTTTTGTTAAAAGTTCAAATCTCACTTCTTGTTCTTGCTCTAATAACTCTTTATTACTTATATCTATTCTCTTTAGTATCTTTTTTCTTAGCATTTTAATCCCCCTTAGGTTTTTTAAAACTACTTCTCTTTGAAAATTATATCATATTTTTGCTTTTTATTTAAGAAATTTTCAAAAGACTTTGAAAATAATAAAAAAAAAGAGCCTAAGCTCTTTTTTAACTATCTTATAATGCTGCCTTTGCAGTTTCTGCTAATTTAGCGA
>DIXX01000074.1:1388-2610 GCA_002428805.1 Cetobacterium sp. UBA6069 | reverse complement strand
ACTAAAATATTTGAACTTAGAAAAAAGTTTCCTACAGGCAAAAAAAGAGTTGAGGAGATTTATATCTATTCGTCTTCACCAGTAAAGAAAGTTGTGGCTAAAGCAAAAGTCGAATTTTTACATTGTAGTAATCACTACCCTATTCTTTGGAATAACGTGACGGAGAATGGTGAAAAACCTGAAAATGTTGGTGTAACATATGAGGAGTTTGAAGAATATTTTAAAAATTCTAAACTTGCATTTGGAATAAAACTTAAAAATCTTGAAATTTTTGATGAACCAAAATCATTAAAAGATTTTGGGATTAATAGTGCCCCACAAAGTTGGTGTTATTTAAATGATTGCTAAAAGTATTATGGGTTACGGAATAGTTGGGCTTATAACAATAGCTTTAATAATTATCGTTTTGATGATGTTAAGTGTATTTAGAAGAAGCGGTTTAGAGCTTTTGAACATGTTAGGTGTTATAAAGTATAAGTGTGAAATGGGAGATTTCTTGATTGAATATGAAGAAATAATTTTTAGAGGAAAAAATATAGAAAGGGCTTTCTCTCTTAAATTTATTTTTATATCAATACTTGGGATAATCTCTTTTTTATTCGTTGTACTAATAGGGTTTGGTATGTTAGCATTGATTGGAGAAAACGCAATATTATTGAAAAGTAAAATTATAGGGTAGCCATACCCTATTTTTATTTCAGGGGAGGAGTTATGGAAAGTAATTGTTATGGTTGCATGTATAGAAAGTTTGAAGGTAACACTTTTGACCATGAATATCAGTGTAGAAAACATCTTTTCAGAATATGTGGGGAAGAAGAGGAAACAAAAAAATTTATTTGTGACGACTACAAACCAAATAAAACAATGGAGTACGAATTAAAAAAAGAAAAAGTTAATTTCAGAAAAATTAAATAAGATGATAAGGCGGTGAGAGTTTATGAAAAATTTATTAAAAATAAATATGTTCAATGGTAAAGGCGGGTTTGAAAATGTAGTAGTTTGCAACAACCCTAGAAGGTTATACCATAGCTATGGTTATGGATTATTGCCTGTTTTTCACGAGTTTGAAACTAAAGAGGATATTTCTAACATGATAGAGATAAGACTACCTCTAAGAGAAGCTAAGAACGTTATAGAGCAGCTTGGTTTCGATTATAACGATATTAAAGTAAACTCTGTTAATTAGGTGATATTATGTTTTATGTTTATAAAATTAAAAAAA
>DIXX01000074.1:0-1223 GCA_002428805.1 Cetobacterium sp. UBA6069 | reverse complement strand
ATTAAAAAAATAAAAGGAAGGAGGAAATTGTAAAAGCATTTATGCGAATACAATGACGGAGGGAACACTACGGGATAGTGGTTTACGATTATCATTTATGATATGAAGTGAACTACGTTATAAACCTAAGAGTCTAAAAAACTTTTTTTATTTGAACTAGTATCTGTATTGTTTTATTCGTTTGACACGCTTTCTTTTAGCACCCCCGCCCTTAGAAGCGGGAGTGCGTAAAACGTTGATTAAAATTATTTAAATTAATTTAATTTACAAACATCAATACTAGCCAAAATTAATTTTTTTTGTATTTTTTTTGCTTAAAAAATGATAGAATTATATGCTTTGGATCTACTTTAAAAACACATAGATTTTATATAAATATTAGCTCTATACATAACTAACCAATATACGTATGCAAAATGTCGTATAAACCCAGAAACCATGAGGGTTTTGAGCACTTTTTCGCCGGACACTTTTTCTGTCCGCTTATGTATAAAAAAGATGGTTTTTTGTATATAGAACATAATGAAAACGGAGAAGGGAAATGAAGGAAGAATTAGCGTTAGTCAATTTAGCGTCAGGGGAAATTATTTATACAGGGGAAGAATTACATTCTGTAAAATCAAAAAAAGATATAGAGATTTTAAAGAAAAATATAATTTTAAAAAAAGGAGTTGTTAATAAAACTATGGAACCGTTTACAAGAGTAAGTAAAAATCAAATTGTAGATGAAATTGTAGATTCTTTACCAACAAAAGATCAAGCAAGATTATATAAACTAATAAGAATGCTTAATACTAAAAATAGAATTTCATATGGAACAGGTCCAAACCAGGTATGTAAAGATTGGAATGATTTAATAAAAATTAAAGAACTGGATTTAACTGATAGAACTTTAAAAACATTTAGACAAAATCTTATGAAAAAAGACATAATTAGAGAGATAACAACTAACCAAGGAAAAAAATACATAATAATGAATCCACTATTTGTTGTTAACGGAAAATACTTTGACCCAATAGTATTTATATTCTTTAAAGATGTAATAGTAAAACATGAAATTTTAACAAGTGATGAAATAAAATTGTTAGAAAATAATATTTCAAATAGCGTATTTGAATTCCAGGAGGGCAGATGAAGGAAAAAACCAAAGAAGAGAGAGAGATCGTTTATGGTGCTGATTTAGGCTTTCTAGAACCTGACCTTACATTTACCAAGTGTAGTTA
>DIXX01000097.1:3187-3573 GCA_002428805.1 Cetobacterium sp. UBA6069 | reverse complement strand
CACCCTTTATAACTTTTCTCTCAGATAAAGAGTCGTTTCCTAAAGGATTAAAAAGTTTTTTTCTATCCACTGCAGCTCTCACACTCCTCTTTTTCATTAACTATATTTGTATTTTTCTGTATTGTTCTTATATAATAAACCGATTTACATCCCTCTTTCCAAGCTGTCATAAAGGTATCATATATATCTTTTGCTTTTATATCTTTGTTTAAATCAAAAATAAGCTCCATCGAAACACCTTGAGTTATCCATTTTCCAATTCTACTCATAATTGTCACATAAGTCTTAGGATCTACATTTTTGAATTCAGGATAAAACCAAGCTCTATCTTTTAAGTGTTTTACAACTCTTGGAACAGCACCCTTTTGATTTTTCTCTATATAGAA
>DIXX01000097.1:1581-2945 GCA_002428805.1 Cetobacterium sp. UBA6069 | reverse complement strand
GTATTAGGTGCTACTGCTGTTAGCTCACCATTACGCAGACCATAAGTAGCTACTAGATGGAAAGCCTCTTCCCACTCTTTAGCAAACTTTGAATTTTCTAAATATTCACCTTTCTCTTTTCCAAAGAAAATTCCTTTATCCCACATCGATTCTTTAAACATAGGATAAGCTCCTCTTGATTTTGCAAGTTTTGCAGATGATTTTATAGTATAAATTGCGATCTCTTCAAATAATTCATCTATCTCATTTAAAGATTCATCATATATCATAAACTCTCTAGCTAAGTAATCAGCTAGTCCCATAGTTCCAACCCCTATAGTTCTATAAGCCAAGTTATGTTTATCCGATTCTTTTATTGGAGTCTTCGTTAGATCAATTGTATTATCTAAAATTCTTACAGATATATCTACAATCTCTTCTAACTCCTCTCTTTCTATCTCAGCTAAATTCATAGAAACTAGATTACAAGTGTGAACCTCTCCTAACTTTGTAGTTCTAACACCTGTTTCACCTTCAGTTTCCTCATTAAACTTTTTACTTGGCGAGAAGTTTGAGAAACTTTCCATACAAAGATTTCCATTTCCTATCATCCCTGCATGACTGTTATGATTCATTTTATTCGCTCTATCTTTAAAGAAAATATATGGCATTCCTGTTTCTATTTGAACTTTCATTATCTCTTTAAATAACTCTCTAGCTTTTATAACTTTTTTAAGATTTAAGTTATCATCAGCTTCTATTTTTAAGTATAACTCCTCAAATTGCTCTCCGTAAATTTCACAAAGTTCAACGTCATACTTTTTACGAATCTCATATGGATCAACCAAAGTCCAAGTGCTATCCTCTTCAACTCTTCTCATAAACATATCCGATAAAACAACTTGCGGATAGATATCATAAGCTTTTCCTCTTTGGTCTCCATTTTCTGTTTGAAGCTCCAAGAAATGTTCTATGTCTAAATGCCAAGAATCTAAAGCCACTGTGACAGCTCCAGCTCTTCTTCCTTGCTGATTAACAGCAACAGCAGTATCATTTATAATTTTTATCCAAGGAACTACTCCTCCACTGGCATTATAATAACCATTTACCATCGAGTTTTTTGCTCTAACTCTCGATATATTTAGTCCTACTCCTCCACCATTTTTACTAATTTTTGCTACTGTATCCACATTATAGAAAATCGATTCTATATTATCATCCATTGCTGTAATAAAACATGATGAAAGATTTCCATTTGGAAGCCTTAAATTTGCTAAAATTGGTGTCGCTAGTGATACCTTTTTCAATGACAACGCTTCGTAAAATCTTTTAGCAACTCCTACCTTATCCTCTTCATTTATAGCTAAAAGCATAGCGATACACAT
>DIXX01000097.1:0-1326 GCA_002428805.1 Cetobacterium sp. UBA6069 | reverse complement strand
TTTACAAACATATTCGCACCAGCATAGTCATACATCATATCTCTTGATGTATCAATAGCCTTTTGAAGCTCTAAAACTTCCTCTTCTGAATAGTTTAACAGTCTATCGTCGTATATTCCTAATTCTACTAATTTTTTTATACTCTCAAAAAACTTCCCATAAGAGAATCCTCTTTTATGAAAAACTTCTCTCTCTGTTTCCATCATAAGTAATCTTCCAGCTACATACGTCCAATCACTCTCATCAAAACTGGTCATAGCTACAGCTTCATTTATAAGAGATTCTTGGATTTTCTTAGTCGTTATATTCTCTTGATAAATAGACTCTATATGACTTTCTAACTGTACCATATTCACTTCTAAGCCTTCACAAGCTCTTTGAAGTTTTTCTCTAATTTTAGTTATATCTAAATTTTCTCTTATTCCAGCTCTATTTATAACCTGTCTCATCTATAGAACCTCTAAAAAACTTTCCATCGAATAGTATTTTCCATCTTTTTCAACAACAGGTGCACTCATAATTCTAGCTTTACTTGCTACAATCATAAGTGTTTTTAAATCTTGACTATATTCATAATCTAAGCCTTTTTCATCTAAAATTCTCTTTAAAGTTTCACATTTACTACAATCTTCTTTACCAAATACCTTTATCATTTAAGCCTCCTAAACACAACATCTTGTGCCACACTCTTTTTCTTTTTACAATATATAGTATTATTACATAGAATTCAAATTTTTTCAACAGAATTTTATAGCTAATTGGTATACTTTTTTTATTTTTTAAATTATATAAAAGCCATCTAAAAAATTTCTAGATGGCTTCATTATATTATGCTATTTTTTCAATTGTTACAACTTCATAATCATTTTCTTTTAATATATTTACAATAGCCTCTTCTGAAACATCTCCAGAAACTATTGCACAGTTTTCAGGAAGGCTAACTTCTACAGCTTCAACTCCGTTTAAACTTTCTAAAGCTTCCTTAACATGCTTAACACATCTCATGCAACTCATTCCATTGATTAAAACTTTCTTTTTCATAACTTTCTCGCTCCCTTTATCACTTATTTTATCTGGTTTGAATCCTTTTAATCTTAAAGCATTACTTATAACCGACACTGAACTTATACTCATAGCTCCGCCTGCTATCATAGGACTTAATAGCGGTCCACCAAACAGATGTAACACTCCCATTGCCACAGGTATTCCTAGAATATTATATCCAAATGCCCAGAATAGATTCTGCTTTATATTTTTAATAGTTTCTCTACTTAACTTTATAGCTGTAGGAACATCCATTAAATCACTTCTCATTAAAACTATATC
>DIXX01000050.1:679-7759 GCA_002428805.1 Cetobacterium sp. UBA6069 | reverse complement strand
ACTAAGAAAGGGGAGGTAACTCCCCTTTCAGTCTAGTTAAATTTAGGAGAGGAGATAAAATAATGATTAAAAACAACAGAGAGATTACTCTTATAGATAAAAGTCTAATTACAGCATCTTCAAACATCTCGACATATTCAACTAATATTCCAGCTTTAATTTTAGATGATAGTGAAGATACTTTATTTCACTCTAATCAATTCCAAACAGGTGGATATGGAGATGTTTATTTTAAGTTTGAAACATCTAGATCAATAAACAAAATTGAATTTTTGACAAGACATCCATCTCAAGGAAATGGCCGTATAGAACAATACGAAGTTTTATATAAAAATAGAAGTTTTGATGCAGAATGGATTTCGGTTTTTAAATCTGAAGTTGAAACAATTAACGGTTGGAGAGAAGCAAATTTTGAAGATATATTAGCTTCTGAGATATGTATAAGAGTCCATAGAAGTTATGGAAATTGGATAGTTATGAATGATATAAAAATATATTCATCAAGTGAAGCTGAATCAGATTTACTTCAAATTTTCTATGACTTAGAGTGTACAGGAGTTAAAACAGATATAAATTTATTTGAAATAACTTCTTTAAAGGATAAGTATTTAGGAAATACTCATTTTGAAAATATTTTAAATTTAGGAAAATTTTTATGGTTAAATAAAAATAATGCTGCTAAAAAAAATATAAAACTTCTTAAGTATAATATATCTTCAGAAGAGTTTTCAGAAACTTTGAAAATAGAACCTAGTGGACGTCTAAGACATCTGGGTTTAACTTTAACTCTTAAAAATGAGATTGTGATTATTTCAAGTTCAGATTTAAATATTTATATAAAAGATGATATTATTGGAGAAACTAAAAAGATAATAGAGATAAAGTCTGGATTTAATTTAGTATATTCTAAAAATATTTGTGGAGATATGTTTGTAGATGAATTACTAGAGGATTTAAACTTAGTAGTTTATAACGGCTTAAGTGCAACATATTTTACTTTAGGTAAAGATACATATGAGGATTTTATTCAAAAAAATGAATCGTCAACAAAAGCGTATATAGAAGGTAAAAACTTTGTAGCCTATTTAAATTTAAAATGGTTAAAAGAAAATTTTAGCAATTTTGATTTTGTTCAAGGAATGGAGAATTTAGATACAGTTTTAGATTATACATACTTTTTAATAAATAGAAATGAATATTTTTACGAAACACCAACTAAAAGATTTATATGTGAAGGGAGTCTTTTAGATAGAGTTATAAAGCAAGATATTTCTGAAGTAGGAAGCTATACTTCTTTCTCAGGGATACCTAATTTAATGTTTAGTAAAAATATAGAAACTTTAGTAAGTCCAAATTTCTGTAGAGTTATATCTAAAGAGTTAGTATTAAAAACTTATTTTTCAGAGGATATTCATGAAGCTTTAACTCTAATTTTAGCTAAAGAGTTAGAGTTTAGGTACTCAAGAGTTTTAGTGATACCTGAGGACAAAAAGAGTGCTGTTTGGCTAAAATTAAGATTATTTTCAGATACGAATCGTTTTATAACAAGAATCTTTAAAAAAATTCAAAAAATTGGATTTAATGAAAGCGAAACAGCGATAAATACAATGGTTAAATGGATTAGTGAAATTTTAGAAAGAGATGCTTCAAAATATTTTCTAATGGCAGGTTATG
This sequence comes from Cetobacterium sp. UBA6069, assembly GCA_002428805.1. GTDB lineage: Bacteria > Fusobacteriota > Fusobacteriia > Fusobacteriales > Fusobacteriaceae > Cetobacterium_A. The sequence continues at coordinate 6,085 of DIXX01000050.1, read as the reverse complement.
CTCTTTCAAATGAAACGGTGCAATATTGCAGCTATTATCCAGAATTTGCATTGAATTTAGATGATATAAGTTTTACAAACTATAAGACATTTATAGAGAATGAAATAAAAATAATTAATGAAAACTATAAAGCAAATCAAACGAGAAAAGCTTAGGAGGAAATATGAGCTTAGAATTAACTTTTATTAGAAATGGAAATGCTCCAAGTGGAAATACATTTAATTTAAAATTAAGTTCAAATTCGATTATAAAAAATTTGATATTAGAATCACAAAATAATATATTTCCTTCAGATTTAAATGTAGATTTTGAGGATTTTATTGGAAATAAAGTGACTTTAAAAGCTAGATTGATAAGAACGATGGGGAACATTCAAGAATGGGAGCTTGATGCTGTTTTGACAAATGATGTAAAAGTTAAAATCCCTGAAACAGAAGCTTCAATAATAAATGTAACCCCTGTTTTAACAGATATAAAACCATATTATGCTCAAGATGATATAGATACAAGAATTTCTAAAAGTGATTTAGAAGTTATTCAAAATACAAATAATGAGATTATTCTTAAATTAAAAGAGAATAGAATAATAGATAGAGTGAAATTACTAAAAAATATTCCTGATTTAGAGATTTTTTATACCCCAGGTGAAGGGCAGGAATGGATTCCTTTAACTAATATAGAAATAGATAATACATTAAAAATTCATCCAATAATGGCGAAATCAATATGTCTTAGAAGTTCTAGTCAAATTCAGCTTTTGAATGATGAATTTGAAATTTTTATGTTTAACTACTTAAGTGTAGAGATTGAAAATTTATTTATAGATAATACATATACAGTTTTAAAGCCAGAAGTAACAATGCAGGATATCGAAAAGCTTTTAGATAGAACAACTGTTACCTCAGAATATTTAGAAAAACTTTTCATTGCCAAAAATATCTTACTGGAGAAAATAATGCCAATAACAATAAGCTACGAATCAGAAAATTTTAAAGTCTTTGAAAAGTTTGAAATAAAATCAACGGATCCAATTTATAGAGTTATTATAAATTATAAAGATTCATATGGAAATGTAAAAAACTTACAAAGTGATGACATCTTAGATGGAGTTGTTACTTTTGAAAAGTTTTATTCAAAAAATATAGATTTTAATATCTATGGAATTCAGGATTCTTCAGTTGTAGAGATATCAGAAATTCAATTAAATCAAGATGAGTATTATTTACAAAGTGATAAAGATAGTAGAGTTAATAAAAATACGATTGAAGTGACATCGGGATGTGGAACATATGCTCACTTAGTTGCTCAAAGAGCTGTTGACGGAGACGAAAGTACAAACTTCCATAGTGAATCATACACTTCAATAGGTTATGGAGATGTATATTTTAATTTTTCAAGTCCTGTTGTAATGGATAGAATTCATATTTTAACAAGAGATAACTCTTTAGGAAGAATTGATAATTATAAAGTTCTTTACAAAGAGAGATCGAACGAAGAGTGGATTGAGATTGCAGAGTCAATAAATGAAGGTGTGAGTGGTAATTGGAGAAATGTAAAGATAAATCCAGTTTTAGCTTCTGATATATGTCTTAGAGTAACTAAATCAAATGATAATTATGTAATTATATATGAGACTGAATTTTTCAAGCATAATACATTAGAGATAAAACTTAAGAGTTTATTTCAAGATACAGAGTGTGAAGTTTTAAGAGAGGGAGTAAATATTACTGAGCTTGATTTAATAGAAGGGTTATTAGGAACAACACAAGAGTATATAGAGCTGTTTAATAAAGCTAAAAGTCTGTATATCGCTTCATTGCTACCAGTAAAATGTTCAGTAAATTTAGCAACTAAGAGTGTTATATCATCACTTAAATTTAATTCAAGTGGAAGAGTTTTAAAATGTTTAATCAAATGGATAGATGAATATGGTTATGAAAAAACTTCAGAAGAGATATCAAGAGTTCAAGATGGAGGAGTTTTATTAGCTACTTTTGAAAAATTCTATGCTTCTAGTTTTGAATTAAATGTATTTGGTGAAGTGACATTAGATGATATTTCAAGAGTTGAAGTTTTAACTATTCCACAAGATGGTTACTATACATCTGAAGATATTGACGTGAGATTAGATAAAACTATAATGACTGCAAAATCTTTATGTGGACAATATTCAAATGAATCTCCATCTAAAGCCATTGATGGCGATGAGAATACAAATTACCACAGTGCAGACTATACGCAATATGGAACAGGAGAGTACGGAGACTTCCAATTAGAGCTAGGAGAGCTATTTGTAATAGATAGAGTTAGGTTTAAGACGAGATCATCTCATAACGGAAGAATAAAGGCTTATGAAGTTTTATATAAAACAAAAATTGAAGAGGACTGGAAAAAGGTATTCGAACAGCTAACAGAGGAATCTGGAGTGGATAGAGAGGCTAAATTTAAACCAGTATTAGCTTCAGAGATATGTATAAGGGTAACAAATGGACACAATAATTTTATTTATATAAGTGAGATGGATGTATTTAAATTTAACTTAATAGAGGAGAGAATATCTAATCTATTCTTAGATGAGAATGAGACTATATTAAGAGAAAATGTCACTTTAGAAGAGATTGAAGATTTAGAAAAAATTCTTATAACAGAGGAATATATAAGAAGGGTTCAAAAAGCTAAAAATATTTATATTGATAACTTATTACCAGAGATATTTGAGATAACTTTATCAAATAGAACTGTGTTTGATAAAGTTGAATTTTTATGTGAAGAGAGAATTCTAAAAGCTGAAATTGAATATGAAGATGTTTTAGGAAATACTCTTGTCGCTCGTGCTGAAATAAAAAGAGATGATGCAAGAGTGAGTCTAGAGATTCCTAAAATTATGACGTCAAGAGCTCAGATTCTAATTTATGGAGCTGAAAGAATATATGCGGTTGAAACAAATATATATAGCATGAAAGAGTTCGCAATAAATGAAGATGTTGATACAAAGTTTAACTTAGCAAATGCAATTTTAACTCCAACAACAGAGAATGCATCTTATCCACTAATAAACTTATATGATGGAAACTTAGAAAATCAATTCCATAGTACACCATATACTGACTATTTTGAACTGAAAATAAAGTTGGAAAAAGAGTATTTAATTGACTCTTTAAGACTCTTGAGTTTTAGATCAAATACATCAGGTCTTATAAATAGATTTAAAGTTTTGGTAAAAACAGTAGATTTAAACAATCCTTGGGTTGAATTTGGAAACAAAACAGTTGAAGCCTATGAAAATGAATGGTTAGAGACTAAAAATACACCATACTTAACGGATGAGATTTGCTTGAGAGTTGAGGATTCAGTTAATAAATGGGTTTTGATGAATGAGCTAGAACTGTTTATATACAATACGTTAAACGATGACATAAAGGATTTATTTGAAGATTCTGAGGAGACAATTCTAAGAGAATCTATTCAATTTGAAGATATTTTGGCCTTAGAAGAAAGATGTCTAGTAACAGAAAGTTATAAAATTAGAGTTCAAAAAGCTAAAGATTTATATTTAGAAAGATTAAATCCTGTAGTAGCTAATTTAAAGAACGATAAGATTTCAATTTTTAAAAGTATAGATGTTTTATTGGATGAAGAGTTAGATTATCTGTATTGTGTAAAATTAAAATATGAAACAAGTTCAAATGTAGTTGTAGAAATAAAAGATATCGTTATACAAAAACAATCAAACACTTTAAAGATAGAGTTTTCTGAGGTTGTAGGAAAAAATATAGAGGTTTCTATTTACTTAGATGAATATGAAAAATATAAAATAAATAGTATTCAAAAGGGTAGTTTAGATCAAAGTTTATATTATAACCTAAATGATATTTATAGATACTATCCAATTGAAAATATTTCAGTTGAATCGAAGTGTGGAGAAACAATATCTATTGAAAATATGTTAGATGGAGATATAAATACATATTTCCAATCAAATGGTTTAGGAGATATTATTTTTACATTTGATGAAAAGAAGGTAATAGATGAGTTTAAATATTACTGTAGACATGGAAATGGAAATAATGGAAAAATTAATAGAGCGAAACTTTTATATAAAGAGAACTCAGATTCTGAATGGAAAATTTTAGTTGATTACAATACTTCATCTGCTTTTTCTGGAGAGAATGTATTTACATTCAATCCAACATTAGTTAAAGAGGTTTGTTTTAGAATAGAGGAAACTTATGCAGGTATTGTTGTATTAAATCATGTATCTTTCAAAGTTTATAATAGACTTGAAGAGGAGATTGATAACCTGTTTGAAGATAAGGTAATGTTAAGAAGGTTGAATAAAAATATAACTTTAAGAGTTGTTGAAAATTTAAAAGCAAAAGTTCTTCAAGATAAAGAGTTTAGAGTCAAGTTATATATAGCTGAGGTTATTTTAAAGAATAGAGGTGTTTCACCATTCAAAAGTTACAAAATAAAAAGTATAAAAAACTCAATCCAAGATTACTTTAATCCATTAAAAACTAATACAACTGGAGATTTATGTTTAACACCATACTATCTTCATTCAAATAAAGATTACGTTTTTGTGGCTAACAAATCTATAGATGCCCATATAGTTATAAGAGAAAATGGCCCAAGATCTGAGTTTTCTTTTAGAGTTCAAAAGGGTTTAAATGTTATCAATATGGGAGACCAAACAGGTCAAATGGTGGTGACAGGAAGTAGAGTAGAGGAGATTGAAGTTTACTCGTTAGATAAAGAGAATGCTTTAATATATAGATATGGATATACTTCTGAGGACGAGCTATATGATAAGCCTCAAAACGAAATTAAAGTAGAAGAGATAACAGATGAAGATGAAAATGTGACAGTATATAATTCAAATTTAGCTTATGTAGAAGGAAGAAATTTCATAGGTGTTGTAAGATACGATTGGATACTAAAAAATATACCTAGAGGAAAGCTAACAAAAATGGTTGAATTAGCCGATGAGTTTATAGATTTTTTATATTATTTAGATAATAAAGATGAACATTTTAATAACTCGATCCCTTATAAAAGATTGATGTGGGTAGGGTCTAGACATAGTAATCCACACGCAGGTGGAGGTCTAGGTGGGGGTTATACTGCTTATTGTGGAGGTAGTCACGATGTATTAAATAGTAGCCTTACTAGATTTGCAAACTCTTGGGTAGTTGGACATGAGATTGGACATGAGATGGATGTAAATAACTATCATATGAATCTGTTTGGAGAAGTTACTAATAATTGGTATGCCGAAGAGTGTATGGCTGAGTTTACTAAGGGGATTAGAACAGCGAATAACATGATAGATATCTCAGATAAAAATGATCCAATAAATAAAATGGGTGTTTTTGATGTTTTAGCATTTTGGTTCAAATTTAGAGC
>DIXX01000050.1:0-397 GCA_002428805.1 Cetobacterium sp. UBA6069 | reverse complement strand
TACTGAATCAATAGAGGATACAGGAAGTAAGCTTGCAGTTTATGTGACAAGAATACTTAAAAGAGATGCAAGTGATTATTTCTTAAAACATGGTTTTGAATTGACAACTGAAAGTATCGAGTATTGTAATACTTATCCTAAGTTTACAATAGATATATCTGGAATAAATTGGAGTAATCAAGAAGAGTTTAGAGCAGAGGAAAAAAGATTGTTTAATTTGAGATATAAAGGTAATTAGTACTAAAAAAGCTCAAAATTTAGCTTTTGAGCTTTTCAAATATAAAATTTACAAGGAGGGTATATGTATCAAGAGTTAATATACAAATTTAACTTTTCTAGATTAAAAGTAGCTAAAGAGATTGAACTACTGACAACTGGTAGAGTTATAAATGCAACA
>DIXX01000059.1:5056-16900 GCA_002428805.1 Cetobacterium sp. UBA6069 | reverse complement strand
TAGTTGGAAGTTTAATTTTTTTATAGAACTCTTTTAATTTTTGAAGCTCATCAAACTTTTTCTCTAGCTCTAGTTGAACTAAAATCCCAAAAGCTACAACTTCACCGTGAAGATGTTCCTCTTCTACTCTTTTAATTTGAGTCAGAGAATCAAAGATAGAGTGAGCTAGGGCTCCGTTATATTTAAAATCGATAAGGTTTGAAACCATTCCAGTGTTAACTAGAATAACTCCAGCTACTTCTTCAAAATCCTGAGTTACCTCTGTAGCAAGAAGAGCTGAGGCGCCATGGTTAATCATAGATTCTTTGCAAAGATGAGAGAGTTTTTCACCCATTTTAGTATTGAAGTTGAGTCTTTCACCTTCGGCTTTCATGTTCATCTCGTAGTATTTAGCAAGAGTATCTCCAATTCCAGCCCAAAGATATCTTTTAGGGGCAGCTAATATAGTTTCAAGATTTATAAATGTCTTGTGAGGCGGTCTTTTTAAAAAGTATAGATCTTCAAAAACATGATTTTCATCATACATTACAGAGATGTATGAAACCGCAGCACAAGTAGAAGCTATCGTTGGAATTGTGAAAAGAGGGATATTTAATTTATCCATTAAAACTTTTGAAAAATCAATTGATTTACCGCCCCCAATTCCGATGATAAGATCATAAGTGTTTTCTTTTAAACCATTGATGACAGAGTCTATGATAGTATGGCAACATTCATTTCCATAGTGAATTTGGTGAAAATTTTTATTGTCTAAAACTTTAAAAAAGTCATTTTTTATAGCTAGAATTGATTTGTCGCCATGAACAACCAAGATTTTTTTATACTCTTTAATCTCTTCACGGAGTCTCTCCCAAATAGAACTTTCCATATATACATCTGTTAAAATCATAAGCCTTACCTCCCCAAAAAATAAAATTAAAAGTTAGATAGTTATATCATAAAAACACTCATAAGTAAAAGAAAAAATAAAAAAATATTTTTTTAAAAAATAAATTTGAAAAAAAGGTTGACAATTGTTTAGAAAATGATTATCATTTTCTAAACAATTATTAAGGGGGCGGTTCGGAAAATGAAAAAGGTTATGAAGGGGATTTTTTTACTATTGATTGGAATTATTGTATTTAGTTGTGGAAAACAAAAAGAATCGGCAAAGAACGAGAGAGTTTTTGTGATAGGAACGAATGCAGAGTATCCTCCCTTTGAGTATTTAGAAAATGGAAAGATATCAGGACTAGATCCAGATATAATTGAGGCTGTATTCCAAAAGTTAGGATATCAGTATAAGTGGGTAAACATGGAGTTTGGTGGACTTATATCAGCGCTTCAAACTGGAAAGATAGACGTTGTTATAGCAGGGATGAGTATAACACCTGAGAGAGCTAAGATGGTTCAGTTTACATCACCATATTTAACATCGAATGTGGCAATTATAACTAATAAAGTAGTTCCAATTAAGGGTATGGATGATTTAGAAAATAAAAAGTATGGAGCCGAGCTAGGAACAACAAAAGAAGCAACAGCAAAATCGATAGCAGGAACAACAGTAGTTCCATACCAAAACAATACCTCAGCTCTATTAGCATTGAAAAATGGGCAGATTGATGGAATTGTTTTAGATGAAAGCGTGGCCTATGAGTATGTAAAAAATAACTCTGAGCTATCTTTTGTTGGTGTTTTAGAAGGGGAACCTAAAGCGATAGCTTTGTCTAAAAATGATAAAGATTATGAGAAGATAAATGAAGCTTTATTAGAACTTATAAAAGAGGGAAAAATAGAGGAGTTAAAAAAGAAGTATAACCTAAATTAAGAGAAAAGGAGAGTCAGTTGACTCTCCTTTTTTCTTATAAATTACACAAATTTTATAGTATTATCTATTTTTTGAAGTTTATTTATACCAATTTCAAAAGCTTTTTTTTCGATAATATCATGAACCTTTATACTGCTATAAAAATCAATAACAATAACCTCAGAATTTATTTTTTCATCACTGATAATAAGGTCATATTTTTCATATTTCGTCAGTACATTTTTTTTATGGAAAAAGGTTGCTTCTAATTCAAAGTTTACATGCGGAACCAATTTTGTTAAACGTTTCTTAAAAACGATATGATCACTCGCACCTACCTCGTTGAAAAGAAGAAGTACATTTTTTACATTATTAAAATTTTCCTCTATTAAAGCTCTTCTAAGAACAAAAATAACAGCGAATTTATCAACTAGATACATATCAGAAGAGTATTCATGAAGAATTGCTTCTAACTTATTTAGCAGTATTTTTTGTGTTCTATCGAACTTTACACTTTTTAGTTTTAAGATTTTATTTTCAAATTTAAAGAAAGAAAGATAAATTTTACTAAAGAGCATCCTTTCTAAATCATCATTCAAAAATTTGATTCCAAACTCCTCTTTTAAAATATTCAAAAAGGTTGAAGTTTTGTCTCTTAGATTATCTTCTAGAATATTATCCTTTTTATTTAAAGCACATAAAAAGAATCCAAGCTCTTCTCTATATTTAGGAGTAAAATCTTTGCCATATTTATTTATATAGAGCATAAAATTTTTGAATTCTAAGGTATCTCTATACTTTTCTTTTTGGAAGTTCAGACCATCAAATAATTCTGTACAGACCTCTAAGGAACATATGAACGACAGTAGAAAATAATTTATAGAAATTTTAGAAAACCTCAATATAGGGTAGAGTTGACTAAGCCTAACTTTGGTATCGAATTTTTTTAAACTTTTTAATAAGGTTTTAAGCGGTGGAACAAGGATATCCTCTTCAATAAAAAGTTTCATGACTTTTTTATAAAAAAGGTGTTTATCATGTTCACTTAGCTCGGTCAAAGATAAACCTTTTGCGTGAAGATACTCATATTTAGAACCATTTTTAGAAAACATCTCCTTTACTGTCTGGAAACATCTAAGGATAGTACTTCTAGAAAGGTCTAGAATTTCTTTTTCTTTTTCTAAATTTAAAAACCCATTTGCGATAAACTTTATATAAAGATAATCAATTTTTTCTTCAGATGTTAAAACCTTGAAGTTTTTAAATAAAGTTTTCCATTCATCTTTTGATAAGGAAAGATTGAAGCGATCATCCTCCTTTTTTATAACAGATAAGTTAAGTGAAACTAGAAACTCATTGATTTGTGTAATTGTTTTTAAAATTGAACTTTTTTCGACTTTTAAATACAGGTGCATATCTTCTATTGACATCTCGCTTTGAGATAGAATCTTTAAAATATTAGCAGCTGTGTTATTCATTAAACATCATCTCCTTGATTACTTCATAGAGATATTATAACTTTAGAAATAAAGTAAGTCAAAATTTTTATTAGGGAAATGAGATAAAATATTCAAAATTACTAAGGCGAAAATGATTGTAAATCAATTTTTTTGTATAATTATAGGAAAATAAAAGTCGAAATACGTGTCATTTTAGAATTTTTAAAAAGAAAAAATGAAGGGTGTTATTAGTTTTGTAAATGTGTTATTATAAATAAGTATATAAACAAATTCAAACCTCTTAATAAATTTATTGATTTATAAGGGCGTTGTAAAAAAGTTGCCTAATCCTAATAATATATAGCAGACAAGGTGGCTAAATCCACCTTGTCTGTATTTAGGGTAAAAATTTCTTATTTAGGATAAAAATTCTTGAAAAAATAATTCAAATGAGTTATAATAACATATATATATAAATATATGGCAAAGTAGAGGAAACTCTATGACGCAAAGCTATAGGGCCTTTAAAATGGCAGCCAGTTGCACTTAGTTATTATTATAAGCTAAGTCTTTTTTTTATTTGTTGAAAAAAGACAAATGTTTCTAGTAAAAGAAAAAACATTTAATATTAGGGGTGTTACTATGTGTAAAAAAATGGAAATAAAAAATGAATTAAAGAAGTATCATATCAATTATACTCAAGAAGAGATACTGTTTGAAATAAATGAAGCTCCAGGAATTACATTGTGTGAGCTAACAAAAAAGATGCACTTATCAAAGGGATCTGTTTCTTTATGCTTAAAAAAGTTAGAAGAGGAAAAACTTATTCAAAAATATGGAACTTTTGATGATAAGAGAGTTTTCAAAATCCATCCAACAAAAATGGGGAAAGATTTATACAGTAAAATTAAATTTATTAAAATTGTAAAAATATAAAAAAACTCCTACTGAGGGAGTTTTTTATTTTATAAAATTGGAAGTTTATACGTTTTTATAAATGGATACTTATATTTTGAATTTAAATCTTCAAAAGTAATAACACAATCCGTATCAGAGTTCGATAGATACTTATCCACTTCATATGGTTTTATAAACTCTAAGATATTCATGTTTTCTTTTAAAAGAAGTCTATTTTTTATAATTGGAAAAAGAAATTGTGGTATAGAATCAAAAACAACAATAGTATTTTTAACACTATTCATATGATTCTCATGTGAGCTCCAAATATATAAAAAAATAACATTTGAAAATTGAATATTCGCATATATCTTTCTTAAGGTAAAGAAAAGGTGAAGACATTTCAATTTTTCATTCTCAGTTAGATTAAATTTTAGAAACTCTAAATCACAAATCGGTAAAATTAAACTATTTCTTCTTGATAAGCTAAGTTTATGTATAAGTTTTTCTAAGAAATTTGTTTTATTTATAAGTATTGAAAGATTTTTGAAAACTAAAGCTTTTACTGTATTTACCTCTTTAGAAAGAATCAAATCCTCATTTTTTAATGAGCCATTGCAAAACTTTAATGTAGGTATAAAAATATCTATATTTTTTAAAAGTATTTTTCCCAGGAAAGATACCTGTAAAAAATTATAGAGTGAGTTTAATTTTGATTCGTTAACAATACCTTCAAAATATCTTTTAAATTGACTAAAACTGAGAGAGTCAATAGTCTTTTCATTCTCATGATCAACATTTCCATATACTATAAAGAAAGCTTTTAGAAGTTTTTTGTTTTGTGAAAAATAGTCAAATTGGTATTCACTTATAAAAATATCTAAATCTTTCTTTAATTTTATTCGAAATGAATCTTTAAAGAAATTACTATAATCACTTGTTATAAGAGATGGTAGCTCATCAAACTCTATAAAAAGTTTGTAAAGGTAGGATAAGCTTGCTAACTTTATATCTTTTTCATTTCCTGCTATTGAAATACCTTTTGCGTTAGAACTACTGATCTCAAGATTGTATACAGCGAGTGCCTCTTTAGCTAAAGTCAAATCACTTCCAAGGATTCTTCTAGAAACCCCTAATAGATTTGAAAGATTGTTTAAGTTCAAATATCGATCTCTTAAAAGAATTAAGATTATATAAAAAATTCTATTTTCCTTTGTAAAAGACTGCTCTTTTTTTAAAAGCTCAAGAATTCCTTTATTTTCGTTAATGCTATTAATCATATTCTGTATAGTCACTTTAGATTCTATTGAATCTGTAAAAGAGTAGATTTGTTTTATATAAAGATTAACATTTTGTTTGTGCATTTTTAAAAATTGAGAGATGAAATCTGTTGTTTTATATGAAGTATAACCCAATAATTTACAGATTCTTATGTGGTTCGTATTAATATTTATTTTCATATGAAACGGCCCCTTTAAAATATAATATGGTTGGTGAATATTATACCATGAAAAAAGTAGTAAATCAAAAAAGTCTTAACTTAAAGGTTAAGACTTTTTAAAACCTCTTCTAAAATATGGTTATCAACAAGATTAAGTATGTTCAGATAGTTATATGAATTTAATAATTTAATATTTTGATAAGTATAACTTTCATCACTCAAAACCAGATTGTATTTAGTATTATTTATACTCGTATTTAGCTTATAAAGAAACGCAGGTTCAATGTGAAAATTGATATCAGGTGCTTTTAATCTTAAATTATTTTTTAAATAATGGTCATCACTAATAGTAATCTCATTAAATAATAAAAGAACATCTTTAACAAGATTTTTGTTATGCTCTATAATAATTTTCTTTAAAATACTGACAATTGATATCTTGTCGTGGAAAAACAACTTAAAGTCTAACTCTGTTAAAATACGATCCAAAACAACTATCAATTTTTCGTCGGATTTATTAATTGGAATATTTTTAACTTTAAGTATTTGATTATCATATTTAAAGAATGAGATACAAATTTTTCTCAAAAGAATACATTCTAAATCTAAATCTAAATTAGAAAAATTAAGTTTTTCTTTGATTTTATTTACAAGTGTACTCCCCTTATATCCAATCTCTTTTTCAAAGAAAGATTTATTACTTTTAATATTTACAATGAAAAAGAACAACTGATCAACATACTCATCACTATATCCACTCATAATAGTTTTTATAAATTTTTTCAAACTACTATGTTGGCTATAATCTATCTCATCAACCTCTAAATTAAAAACACCAGCACTTTTACTTAATACGAAAAGTGTTGATAGAAAAGAGATGATAAAGTTTGTACTAGAAACTCCACTTCTCTTTAAAATGACATATAATTTTTCAAATAAAGTTATGAAATTATATTCATTTAATACATGAGCAAGAAGAGTATCTTTTTTTAGAGTGAAATCTCCGTTTATAAAAAATTTAATAAGTTTTTTACAAAAAATAGACTTACACTCATCAGATATATGAGTGACTCTAACTCCTTTTCCACTTTGATAGTTATAAGTTGTTTCTGATGCATCTAAAATCTTTTTTATCTCTTTAAAATATCTAACAATAGAACTTCTAGAAAGATCTAGGATCTCTTTTTCAACTTCTAAATTTATAAATTTATTGTGTATAAATTTTATAAAGAGATAATCTAAAATCTCATCAGATGTGATGAAATCTTTGCGGGAAAATATAGTTTCCCATTGTGTTCTGTTTAAAGTTAAATGAATCTCTGAATTTTTAACTTCAATCTGATTTAAGCAGTTGTCTTTTAAAAATTCGTTTATCTGAACGATATTTTTTTGAATAGAGTTTCTTTCGACATTGACATAAAGAGCAAGCAAGTCAGTTGAAAAGCTTCCTTGCGACAAAAGCTTTAAAATATTTACATTTGTAGAATTCATAGTATTCCTTCCCCCTTTTTAGTAATACTAGTACTTATACATAGTAACATAAAAAGTTAAACTAGAAAATATGAATAATTTCATAAAAAATGAGTAAAAAGGGGTAAAAAAGTTCATATTAAGCAACTAAAAAAAGGTATAGAAAAATCTATACCTTTTAGAATGACGGGGGATTTGAAACCCAAAGAACTTTAGCGATACTCTTTCCAGAATTAGAAAGATAGTGGTTTTTACCAGAGCTATAATAGAAAGATTCTCCTTTTTTAGCTCTAAAAATTTTGTCTCCTAAATGGATATTAATCTCTCCCTCTAGAATATATCCAAACTCTTGACCATCGTGAGCTATCTCCTCTTTATATCTTCCACCCTCTTCAATTGTCAGAAGAATAGGCTCCATCTGATTTTTTTGAGCATTAGGAATAATCCATTCAACTTTATACTTTAATTTTGAATCAATGACTTCAAAAGCATCATTTTCATCAAAGACGATTTTTTCTTCACCATCATCACTAAAGAAATCTTTTAAATTTGTTCCAAGACCCTCAAGAATATCTCCTAAATTTGCTATAGATGGAGATGTTAAATCTCTTTCTACTTGAGATATAAACCCTTTCGAAAGTTCACAACGACTAGCTAGCTCATCTTGAGTAAGATATTTCTCTTGTCTTAGTCTTTTTAATTTTTTTCCGATTTCCATATAGATATCTCTCCTTAAATTATCGATAATTATAGTATATTCTCTTTTCTAAAAAAAAGCAATTGACAAAAACATTAAAATTTAATATCATAGTATAAAGTTCAAAATATTAAACTTCAAATATATTTTTTTAAACAAAAGTTTAATATTTTAAGAATTTAATTTAATTTTTTGTTAAAACAATGTAAAAACTTTGTTAAGAAACTGAAATTTGGGAGGAAAAATTGAAATTAGAAACACTTGGAAGACACATATTAATTGAATTTTACAACTGTGATGAGGAGATACTAAAGGACCCAGTTCTTGTAGATAAACACATGAATGAGGCAGCTAGAAAAGCAAATGCTACAATAGTGGAGTCGGTATTTCATCACTTTAATCCATATGGAGTATCAGGGGCTGTAATTATATCAGAATCACATCTTGCTATACACACATGGCCAGAGTATGGGTATGCAGCTGTAGATGTGTTTACTTGTGGAGATAAAATAGATCCATGGACAGCCTTTAAATTCTTAGAGGATGTATTTAAATCAGATAGAAGTGAATCGATAGAGGTGCCTAGAGGAATGGTGGATAAGATTAGAAACTATTCTACAAAAGAGTTGGGGAAAATAACCTTCAAACCAGAGGAGGAGTAAAATATGCTAGATTTATGGTTTACAGAAAAATGGTCAGAAAATACAAAATTTTCAATAAAAGTTAAAGAACATCTATATTCAGAGGAAACTCCTTTTCAAAAGATAGATTTCTTTACATCGGATGAGTATGGAAGATTTTTTACACTAGATGGAATGGTTATGATAACAGAGAAAGATGAGTTTATATATCATGAGATGATAGCTCATGTTCCTATGTGTACAAACCTTAATATAAAAAAGGTTTTAGTTATTGGTGGAGGAGATGGAGGAACTGTAAGAGAGCTTACAAGATATAACTCTATCGAAAAAATCGATATGGTTGAGATAGATGAGAGAGTTGTAAGATTGTCTCAAAAATATCTACCATTTACTTCGGATAAGTTAGAGGATAAAAGAGTTACTCTTATTTTTGATGATGGGTTAAAATTTGTCGAGGAGTGTGAAAGTGAATCTTACGACCTTATTCTAGTTGATTCAACAGACCCAATCTCTGTTGGAGAGGGACTGTTTACAACTGAGTTCTATAAGAACTGTTTTAGAGTTTTGAAAGAGGATGGGATTTTAGTTAATCAACATGAATCACCTTATTATGAGAGATATGCAGCTGAAATGAAAAAAGCTCATGAGAAGATAAAAAATATCTTCCCAATTGCAAAGGTATATCAGTTCCATCAACCGACTTATGCATCAGGGCATTGGTTATTCGGTTTTGCTTCTAAAAAGTATGATCCAACTTTAGATTGTAATGAGAGTGCATGGAACTCTTTAGGATTAGAAACAAACTACTATAATACAGATATTCAAAAGGCAGCTTTTGCACTACCAAATTATGTAAAAAAGCAGTTAGAAAAATAAATAAAATTTATATATTTACTAGAGGTGAAAGAGGAATCTTTCATCTCTTTTTTTGAGGATTTTTAGCCAATATATTGTATAATAGACAAAGAAGTAATCAAGATTTATAGGAGGAATTTATATGATTTTAATAGTTGTTTTAGTGTTATTAGCATTATTAGTAGCTTATGGTATCGGGATTTATAATAAGCTTGTAAAAGAGAGAAACTTTGTGGATGAAGCATTTTCAACAATTGATGCTTATTTAAAGAAAAGATATGATCTAATTCCAAATTTAGTTGAAACAGTAAAAGGATATAAGGATTACGAAGGTGGAGCACTAGAAAGAATTATAGCAGCTAGAAATAGATATATGAGTGCCACAACAACAGAGGAAAAAATAGAGAACGAAAATATGATTACAGGTGCTCTAGGAAGATTGTTCTCTATAACAGAGGCATATCCAGAGCTAAAAGCAAATCAAAACTTTATGAAACTTCAAGATGAATTAGTAAAAATTGAGGAGGATATTCTTCAAGCTAGAAAATATTATAATGGAAGTGTGAGAGTTTATAATACAATGTGTGAAACTTTCCCAAGTTTAATTGTAGCAAATAACTTTGGATTTAAAAAATATCCATTCTTTAAAGTTGAAGAAGAGGAAAGACAAAATGTTAAGGTACAGTTTTAGTTTATTTCTACTCTTAATTACCTTAACTACTAATCTGGTTGCGGATTCGGGGTATATTATAGATAATTATCGAGTAGATATAACTATAGATGAGAAAAATCTATATACGGTAGAGGAGAATATAACTGTAGATTTTAAAGAACCGAGAAGGGGTATATATAGAGTTATTCCTGAAAAATTTAATGGTAGAGAGATCAGGGTTAGCGATATAGAAACGAATGTAAAGACAAGTGCTAAAGATGAGGGAGATTATATCTATTTGAGAATGGGAGATCCAAATCTTTATGTAACTGGAATAAAAAATTACCTTATTAAATTTAAGCATAACTTAGGATGGGATAGAGAGTCTAATTTTGATGAGGTTTATTATAACTTAGTTGGAAATGATTGGGATACTACTGTAAAAAAAGTAGAGTTCAATATAACTCTTCCAAAATCATTTGATGCTAGCAAAATTAATTTTACCTCAGGTGTAAGAGGAAGTACGAATAATATAGGTGTAAAATGGAGTGTTTCAGGGAATACAATCTCTGGGTATACAGTCCAACCTTTAGGAGCTAAAGAGAGTGTGACAATAGCTTTACCACTTCCAGAGGGATATTTTGATTTTAGTGCAGAAAAAAGTATATTTTACCTTTTTAAAACTTTACTTTATCTAATCTATATAGCGATTCCAACTATAGCTTTTGTAGTTTGGAAAAAGTTTAGAGATAAGAAAGAGGTTATTGCAACGGTAGAGTTTTATCCACCGGATAGTTTGACTCCAACTGAGGTAGGATATTATATAGATGGAGTTATTCATAGCAAAGATATGACGAGTTTAATTTTTTATTGGGCTGATAAGGGTTATTTAAAATTGAACGAGATAAAAGGCAGTGGATTTTTTTCGAAAGATGATTTTGAGATAGAGTTTTTAAAATCTGGAGATGATATTAAAAAAGAGTTTGAAAGCTATATGTTTAGAGCTCTTATGAGCTTTAAAAATAGTGAAGGAAAAGTTAGAGTATCAAATTTAAAAAATAGATTTTATAAACATATAGAAAAAGCTGCAGAGGTTTTAGAGATAGATTTAATTATGAGTAAGAAAACTCTTTATAGTTCAAAATCTTTAAGAGTTGGAAGTTCTATAAGAGCTTCGATCTTTGTAGTAATATTTGTTACTATTTTATATCTGAACTATTTCAAAATTCAGAATATATTAGAGTTAGGATCAATTGTTATTTTAGCTTTTATATCTATTTTGATAACGATAGCTATAAGCAGTAAGATAAAGAGCAGAACCGACTATGGTAGAGATATACTCGGGCGTATTAGAGGGTTTAAAAGATTTTTAGAAACCGCTGAGAAAAGAAAGTTAGAGATGTTAATCCACGAAAACCCAGGGTATTTTTATAACATACTTCCTTACACAATAGTGTTGGGTGTGAGTGAGGTTTGGTCAGATAAGTTTAAAGATATTCAACTCCCAGCACCAGAGTGGTATGGAGGTAGTAACATAGGAAATGCATTCGTAATGGCATCTTTTATGAGAGGTATAAATAATTCAATGGGAGCTTTAAATGATAATATGCTTTCATCGCCAAAAGCACCAACTAACTTTGGAGGGGGAGGTTCCTCTTCTAGAGGTGGATCTTCAGGTGGCGGAGCTGGTGGAGGCGGCGGTGGCAGCTGGTAAAAAATAGTGCTATTAATTGACCGCTTTTATAAAATTTGATATAATAAAAGTCATTAAAGAAAGCGCGGGAGGATAAATGCGAAAATTTTTTTTGTTTTATTTTCTTATATTGACTCAAGTTATATTTTCAGCTACTTATATACCGAAAAATACTAAAGAAGAGAAGATATTAGAGAGTTATAAGGAACGTCAGTTGGTTTTGGGATTGAAAAATGCTGAATTTGATAACATGTTGATAGATGGCGAGTCTTT